>PKTQ01000305.1 GCA_002869085.1 Hyphomicrobiales bacterium
CCGCGCGCTTCGATGAGTTCCGGATTATCCGGTTTGATGGCCGAAGACACCACGATCACCTCCGCCGCGCCCAGATTTTCGGCCCGGTGCCCGACCGCGACCGCGATGCCCATGGCGCTGAGGCGCTTGACATTGGCGTTGTCGGCCAGATCGCTGCCCTGCACCTGATAGCCCAGATTATGCATCACCTCGGCAATGCCGCTCATCCCGATACCGCCAATACCGACAAAATGGATCGGCCCGATATCCCGTTGCATTTTCATGAATTTCAGCTCCCTGATGATGATTTGGCGGTTCTGAGCACCAGATCCGCCAGCTTGCCGACCGCATCGGGGGCGCCGGCCCGCCTTGCTGCCTCTGCGGCCTCAGCTAAAGCACTGGGCGAATTCATCAGCTCCGCCAGGCGCCTGGCCAGCTCGTCCGGCCGCAGCGCCCGCTCCTCCCACACCCAGCCGCCGCCCGCTTCGGCCAGCACCCCGGCATTGACTTTCTGATCCTGATCGAGCGCATGTGGAAACGGCACGAAGATTGCCGGCCGGCCGATACAGGCGATTTCCGCCACCGTCGAGGCGCCCGAGCGTGCCACCACCAGATGCGCCGCGGCGATGCGGTCCGGCATGTCGTCGAAAAAGCTCGCCAGCTCGGCGCTGACCCCGGCCTTGTCATAGATGGCGCGCACCGCCTCGATATCCTCCGGGCGGCATTGCTGCACCAGGCTGAGCCGCGCAATCAGCTCCGGCCCCAGCGCCTCGATCGCCTTGGGGATGATGCGGCTGAACGCCCGCGCCCCCTGGCTGCCACCGAACACCAGCAGATGAAACGGCCCGTCCACATCCATGGCGGGGTAAGGGGTTGCGGCCGCCGCGATCACCGCATCGCGCACCGGATTGCCGGTCCGGTGCAGATGCGGGCGCGCCCGCTGCGGCAGATATTTCACCTTATCGAAACTGCTCGCCACCGCATCGGCCCAGAGCGCCGCCAGCCGGTTGGCCCGGCCCATCACCGCATTCTGCTCATGCAGCACCAGCGGCACCCCGCGCATCAGCGCCGCGAACACCGGCGGCAGCGAGGGATAACCGCCAAACGCCGTCAGCGCTCGTGGCCGCGCCCGGCCCATCGCGGCCCAGGCCTTGAACGTGCCGCGCGCCAGCTTCATCAGCGCCCCCGGCAGGCTCAGCGGACGGCGAAGCACCAGGGTCGCCGAGGGCACCACATGCACCTCGTCCGCCGGAAAGGCGCTGCCATAGTCCCGCACCCGCTCATCTGTGTAGAGCACCACTTTGATCCCGCGCCGCCGCAATTCCTGGGCCAGCGACTGGGCCGGAAACAGATGCCCGCCGGTGCCGCCGGCGGCAATCGCCACCACATTTTGGTCTGCAGCGGTCATGACAGCGCCCCTTCCGATTTCATATGCATATGGATATCCGCCAGTCGCATGCGGGTCAGCGACAGCACCGCCCCCATGGTCAGCGCCGCCGACAGCAGCGATGAGCCGCCATAGGAGATGAAGGGCAGGGTCATGCCCTTGGCCGGCAGCAGCGCCACATTCACCCCCATATTGATCACCGCCTGCAGCCCGAAGATCATCAGCAGGCCGGGCACCGCCAGCCGGATGAACGGATCGGCATGGCCGGCCGCCCGCGACAGCCCGCGCAGCACCACAAAGGCGAACAGCGCCAGGATCAGCAGGCAGACAATGGCCCCGAATTCCTCGCCGATCACCGCGAACACAAAATCCGTATGGGCGTCGGGCAGCACCCGCTTCACCGTACCCTCGCCCGGGCCGGCGCCCAGCCAGCCCCCATGCTGAAACGCCTCCATCGCCTTGTCCATCTGAAAGGCATTGCCCTTTTCCGGGTTGAAAAACGCATCGATGCGGGCGGTGACATGGGGCACGAACAGATAGGCGAAGCCGAGCCCGACAATCGCCATCACGCCCAGCAGCGCGGTCCACAGCATCGGCAGCCCGGCCATGAACAGAAGGCCGAGCCAGACCATGGTCGCCAATGCGGTCTGACCGTAATCGGGCTGCAGCACCAGCAGCAGCGCGAACAGCGCATAGAGCGCAAAGGCCAGGATATGCACCGGCATGCCGGGATTTTCCTGTTTTTGCGACAGCAGCCAGGCCACCAGGATGATGAAGGCCGGTTTCACCAGTTCCGAAGGCTGCAGCGAGAAGCCGCCGATTGACACCCAGCGCGTCGCCCCCTTGATCACCGGCCCGGAGACGATCGCCGCTCCCATCAGCGCCAGCCCGATCACGCACACCGCCAGCGCCAGCCGCCGGATCTGCCGCGCATTCAGCAGCGAGGTGCCGATCAGCACACCCACCGCCGGCAGCAGGAACACCGCCTGGCGCAGCACGAAATGATAATCCGCCAGTCCGAGCCGATGCGCCACCGGCGGGCTGGCGGCAAAGGAGAACAGCATGCCGGCCACCATCAGCACCAGCACCGCGGTCAGCATCCAGCGATCGACGGTCCACCACCATTCGCCGAACGCGCTCTTATCGGTGCGCGAAAACATCTATAGCGCCCTCGCCGATGGGGTGATCCCCTCAAGCCCCAGGACAAGCTCCCGGAACGCATCGCCGCGCACGTAAAAAGCCCGGTACTGGTCGAACGAGGCGCAGGCCGGCGACAGCAGCACCACCGGCTCGGCACCGGACCTATCGGCGGCGGCATCGGCAGCGGCCCGCGCCACCGCCCGCTCCAGCGTCACGCAAATCTCGGCCTCCGCCGTGCCCTTAAGGGTGGCGGCGAAATCCTCCGCCGCCTCACCGATCAGATAGGCCTTGGCGATGCGCGGGAAAAACCGGCGCAAGTCTTCGATGCCGCCGGATTTGGGGCGCCCGCCGGCAATCCAGTAAATCCGCTCGAAACTGGCCAGCGCATTGGCGGTGGCATCCGCATTGGTGCCCTTGCTGTCATTGACGAACAGCACGCCCCCGCGCCGCCCGACCTCTTCCATCCGGTGCGCAAGACCGGGAAAGTCATGGAATGCCGCCTCGATATCCGCTGTGTTGAGCCCCAGCGCCCGGCCTGTCGCATAGGCGGCGGCGGCGTTCTGGCCGTTATGGGCGCCCCGGAGCGAGCCGATGGGCCGCAGATCCGCTATCTGCCGCGCCGCACCCTCGGCGCTGTCATAGAGCCGCCCGTCCACCATCCCGACCCCATGCTCCGGCGTGCCGCTTTGCGAAATCGGCACAACGCGCGGCCCGCCAGGGGGGAGTTTGCTGCGGATCATGCGGCAATGATCATCGTCCATGCCGATCACCGCCACATCCTTAGCGTCCTGATTGGCGAAGATGCGCGATTTGACCCGCGCATAGCCGTCCATACTGCCATGGCGATCAAGATGATCGGGCGAGATATTCAGCAGCACCGCCACATCCGCCTTCAGGCCCGGCGTCAGGTCGATCTGATAGGAGGAAAACTCGATCACATAGATCAGATCCGGCGCCGGCGGGGTGAGGTCCAGCACCGCCGCCGTGCCGATATTGCCGCCGACCTCGGCCCGCCGGCCCGCCGATTGCAGCATATGGCCGATGAGCGCCGTGGTGGTCGATTTGCCATTGGTGCCGGTAATCGCCACCAGTTTCGCCCCCCGGCCGGCGATTTCCCGCATCAGAATCTCGGTATCCCCGATCACCGGCACCCCGGCCTCCGCCGCAAGCCTGACCGTCCAGTGCGGCTCGGGATGGGTCAGCGGTACGCCGGGGCTCAGCACCAGCGCGTCAATCTTTGTCCAGTCGGCGCTGGCGAGATCAACCAGCGGCGCGCCGGCTGAAGCCGCCCGCGCGCGGCCCGCTTCGGCATCGTCCCAGGCCAGCACCTCGGCGCCGCCCGCCTGCAGCGAGCGCACCGCGCTCATGCCGCTCAGGCCGAGGCCGAACACGGCGCAGCTCTTGCCCGCATATGTGTGGGCCGGGATCATGGGTTTACCTCAGCTTCAAGGTGGCCAGCCCGGCCAGCGCCAGCATCACCGAAATGATCCAGAACCGGATCACGATGGTCGGCTCCGACCAGCCCTTATGTTCGAAATGATGATGCAGCGGCGCCATGGCGAACACCCGCTTGCCGGTGGTCTTGAACGAGATCACCTGCACGATCACCGATACCGCTTCCAGCACGAACAGCCCGCCGACAATCGCCAGCACCAGCTCGTGCTTGGTGGCGATGCTGATCGCCCCCAGCGCCCCGCCAAGGGCCAGCGAGCCGGTATCGCCCATGAAGATCATCGCCGGCGGCGCGTTGAACCACAAAAAGCCGAGCCCCGCCCCCAGCACCGCGCCGCAGAACACAGCCAGCTCGCCGGTGCCGAGCACGAAATGCAATTGCAGATAATTGGCGAACACCGCATTGCCCACCAGATAGGCGATCAGCCCGAAAGTGCCGGCGGCGATCATCACCGGCACGATCGCCAGCCCATCAAGCCCGTCGGTGAGGTTGACCGCATTGCCGGCCCCGACAATCACGAACACCCCGAACACCGAGAAGAACCAGCCCAGATTGAGCAGCAGATCCTTCAGGAACGGGAAGGTCACCGAGGTGGCAAACGGCGCCTTGCCGATCTGCATGAAGCCGATCACCGCGATCAGCGCGATCACCGCCTCGGCCGCCAGTCGCACCTTGCCGGAAAAAGCATGGCTGGCCGAATCCCGGGTCACTTTCAGATAATCGTCGTAAAAGCCGATCGTGCCGAAGCCGATGGTCACGAACAGCACCAGCCACACATAGGGATTGGTCAGATTGGACCACAGCAGGGTCGCCACCCCGATGCTCACCAGGATCATCAGCCCACCCATGGTCGGCGTGCCCTGTTTTTCGAGGATATGGCGCTGCGGGCCGTCATCCCGGATCGGCTGGCCCTTGCCCTGGCGCTTGCGCAGGGCATTGATGGTCATCGGCCCGAACAGGAACACCAGCAGCAGGGCGGTCACCACCGCCCCGCCGGTGCGGAAGGTGATGTATCGGAACACATTCAACGCGGAAATCTGATCGCTCAGCCCGTATAAAAAATGATAAAGCACTTCATCCCCCTGCTCGTATTGTCATTGGCGCGGCTCCGGGGCTGGATAACGCGCTTTGAGTGCTTCGGCAAGCAAGCCCATCCGGCTCCCCAGAGACCCCTTGATCATCACCACATCGCCGCTGGCGACGCTCTCACAGAGCGCATCGGCCAACTGGCTTGAATTTTCAGCGTAAATTCCTCGAGCTCCCGCCGGAACCTTGGCCCACAGGGCCGCCATATGCGGCCCGCAGGCAAAGAGCTTATCAATCCCCCCCAGCTCGTCCGCGAGCTCCGCATGCAGCCGCTCCGCCGCGTCGCCAAGCTCCAGCATATCGCCCAGCACCGCAATCCGCCGCCCGCCGGCCCCCGGCCGGGCAGCCGCCAGCAGCGACAGCGCCGCGCGCATCGAGGCCGGGTTGGCATTGTAACTCTCATCGATCAACACCGCCGTTCCGCCGCGCAGCCCCAATATGCTGCGCCCGCCGCGCCCCGCCTCGGGCTGCATACCGGCCAGCGCCAGCGCCGCCAGCGCCAGATCGGCCCCCAGCGCCTCCACCACCCCCAGCACGCCGAGGCTGTTCAACACCATATGCCGCCCCGGCGCCCCCAGCTTGTAGAGCGTCTCCTCGCCCAGCAGCCGCGCCGAAACGCAGGAATACCCGTCATGTTGCGCCAGCATGTTCAGGCGCATATCCGCCGCCTCATGCGCCCCGAACGAAATGATGCGCCCGGCGCCGCCGGCCTTCGCCTGCGCGCTCAGATAATCGAAATAGTCATTGTCCCGGTTCAGCACCGCCGTGCCATCAGGCTCCAGCCCGTCGAAAATCTCCGCCTTGGCGGCGGCGATCTCATCGAGGGACTTGAAAAAGCCGATATGCACCGGCGCCACAATGGTGATCAGCGCCGCATGCGGGCGCACCAGTTTCACCAGGGGCGTGATCTCGCCCGGATGGTTCATGCCGATCTCGAACACCGCGAATTCCGCCTCTTGCGGCAATCGGGCCAGCGACAGCGGCACCCCCCAATGATTATTGTAGGATTTGTCGGACACATGCACCTGGCCGCTGGCCCCCAAAGCCAATTGCAGCGCCTGTTTGCTGCTGGTCTTGCCGACGCTGCCGGTGACCGCCGCGATGCGCGCTTTGCTGCGCGCCCGCGCCGCCGCCGCCAGACTGCCCATCGCCGCCAGCACATCCGGCACCAGCGCCTTGGGCCCCTCACCCTCGCAGGGCTTTGAAACCACCGCGATGGAAGCGCCTTTCTCAAAGGCTTGCGGCACAAATTTATGCCCGTCATGCACATCGCCCTGAATGGCGAAATAGGCATCGCCCGGCTGCAGGCTGCGGGTATCGATGGAAATGCCGTTAATCGGCGCCGCCGCGCTTTCAGCGCCTTCAGCGCCCGTGCCCGCCATAAAGGCTTTGAAGCTCCATAACGGGCTCACGGGCGATACTCCCGGCCGGCCAGGGCGGCCGCCGCGGCGTCATGATCGCTGAAAGGCAGGGTTTCGCCGGCCACCACCTGCCCCGTTTCATGCCCCTTGCCCGCCAGCAGCAGCACATCGCCCGCCTCCAGCCCGGCAATGGCCGTGGCCACCGCCTCGGCCCGCTCGCCGATTTCCAGCGCATCTGGGCAAGCCGCCATCACTTCGGCGCGGATGCGGGCCGGATCCTCGCCGCGCGGATTGTCGTCGGTGACGATCACCCGGTCGGCCAGCTTCGCCGCCGCCGCGCCCATTTGCGGGCGCTTGCCGGTGTCACGGTCGCCGCCGGCGCCGAACAGCACCACCAGCTTATTGTCCACATAGGGCCTCAGCGCCCGCATCGCGGTGGTCAGCGCATCAGGCGTGTGGGCGTAATCGATGAAGATGCGCGCCCCCGCCGCCGTGCGCCCCACCGCCTCGAGCCGCCCGCGCGCCCCTTTCAGATTGGCCAGACAGGGCAGGATCTCATCGACACCGAGCCCGCAGGCCATGGCGAGGCCCGCCGCCACCAGGGCGTTCTCGATCTGAAATTCCCCGGCCAGCGGCAGAGTCACTTTGTACTGCCGGTTATTGGCCCACAGGCTCAGATTCTGACTGAAGCCCGACGTGGTAACCTCGATCAGCCGCAGGCTGCGCCCCTTGCGCCCGACGGTGAGCACATCG
>PKTQ01000010.1 GCA_002869085.1 Hyphomicrobiales bacterium
ATCTGGTATGCGGTCAAGGAAATGAACTATTTCACCGCCTGTACCCGCTTCGATCAGACCGGGTTCCGCCTGCAGGCCACCACCGGCAGCCTGATCGGCCTCGCCTTGATGAACATCCTGATCCTGATCATCTCGCTGGGCATCGCCATGCCGGTGATTCAGGTGCGGGTGGTGCGCTATTTCATCTCGCGGCTGGACGCGGTCGGCAGCATCGACTTCGCCGCCATCGCCCAGGCCACGGACAAAATGGACAAGACCGGCGAAGGTCTGGCCGAGGCCTTCGACATCGACATGTTCTGATGCGGGATGACGATGCTGTACACTGAAGGCTCATTCAGCGACGGGCGCAGCGCCGCCACTTATCCGGCGCGCATCGCCTTTGGTGATGACGCCCTGATCATCCGCCTCGGCGGAGAAGCGGCGCACGCCTGGTCCTATGAGGGCCTGCAAAGCTCGCATCCGGTGCACCCGGATGAGATCGTGCTGATCGGCCATGGCGATTTCCCGGGTGAGCGCCTGCAGGTCAATCCCGTTACTGACGGCCACCCCCCCGGTGAGTTTGCCCGCGAGCTGATCCGCCGGGCGCCGCAATTGTCGCGCCGCGCCGCAAGCTGGCGGCTGTTTGTCCCCATGGCCGCCGCCACGCTTGCCTTGGTGCTGGCCGGGCTGTGGCTATGGTTCACCGATTACAGCCTGGCCCAGAGCATGGCGCGCTGGATTCCCGAAGGGGTGCGCGACCAGATGGGCCGGCAAGTGGTGGCCCAACTGGCCCCGGCCGGCAAGATCTGCCATTCCGAGGCCGGCGACGCCGCCCTGGCGGCCATGGCCGGACGGCTCAATACCGACAATGCCAATGGCCGCTTCAACATCCAGGTGGCCAGGCTGAAGGTCATCAACGCCTTTGCCGCCCCGGGCCGCAACATCATCATCAGCGACAAATTGATCGAGTTCGCCAAATCGCCCGATGAGGTCGCAGGGGTGCTGGCCCATGAAATGGGCCACGGCATAGAAACCCACCCCGAGGCCGGCATTATCCGCGCCCTCGGCATTTCCACCGCCATCAGCGTACTGATGGGCGGGGCATCGGACAGCTTCGCCTCCATCGGCGCCACATTGCTGCAGATGAACTATTCCCGCAAAGCCGAGCGCGAGGCCGACGCCCATGCGCTCAGGCTGCTGCGCGGCGCCCGCATCGCCCCCGGCCCCCTGGCCGGCTTCTTCAAACGCATCGACAAGAAGATCAACGACAAGGCCGGCGGTTTCAGCCGCACCGTGATGCGCATCCTCAGCACTCATCCGGCCACCGGCGATCGGGTGCGGATGATCCGCCAGACCGGAAGCTGGGACACCAAACCTGCACTGAGCGAAGATGAATGGCAGGCGCTGCGCAAAATCTGCGGCTGAACTCGGGTCAGGACGGCGCGCCGCCCTCCGTCTCGCCGTCCTCCGAGCCGAACAGATCGGCGCCGCCTCCGGCCGCATCGCCGTCTTCATCCTCCGCCCCGTCCGAAATACCCAGCGAGATGTTCGTCGGCAGCGAATCATCCAGCAGCCCGGCCGCTTTCAGCTCAGCCATGCCGGGAAGATCGCTGGTGTCCTGAAGCCCGAAATGGTCGAGAAACGCCTCGCTGGTGCCATAGGTGACCGGCCGGCCCGGCGAGCGCCTGCGCCCCTTAATGCGAATCCAGTCCAGATCGAGCAGGATGTCGAGCGTGCCCCGGCTGGCGCTCACCCCACGGATGTCTTCGATCTCGGCCCGGGTCACCGGCTGGTGATAGGCGATGATCGCCAGGGTCTCCAGCGCCGCTTTCGACAGCCGCTTTTCTTCCTGGCGCTCATGGCGCAGCAGAAACCCAAGATCATCGGCGGTGCGGAAGGCCCATTTTCCGGCCACCGCCACCAGATTGACCCCCCGGCTGGTATAAAAGCTCTGCAGCTCGCCGATCAAACCCGCGACATCGGCCCCGTCCGGCAGGTGCCAGGCCAGATCCTCATCCGACAGGGGCACGGCGGAGGCGAACAGCAGCGCCTCGATGATGCGCAATTGCTGACGCCTGTCGGTCTGTGGCAGCACCGAGACATTATCCGGCCATTTTCGCCCCGGTTCGGAGCCGTCATTGGCCGGCGAGCCGTCGCGGCCATCATGTTCGGAATCTGAGATCATTGGTCCTTGTCCCGGTTTCTCACATAGAGCTTGCCGAAAATATCGGCCTGCCGCATTTCCGCGCCGCCCTCGCGCACCATTTCCAGCGCCGCCGAAAAACCGCTGGCGAGGGAGGTGCGGCGAATATCCGGATGGGCATCGAACTCGGCCATGAACATATCGAGCGCGATCCAGTCGGCCGACACGCCCAGCAGGCGCTCCAGCCGCCGCCGCGCCGCCTTGATCGACATCACCGGCCGGCGGCGGATGGTGATGGTGTGCACCGCATTGCGCTGGCGCTCACTGGCATAGGCTCTCAGCAAATCATACAGCGTGTCGAGATAGGCGTTGCGGGTCTTGATTTCGATCGGTTCCGGCGCGCCGCGCGCAAACACATCGCGCCCCAGCCGGTCGCGCGCCATCAACCGCGCCGCCGCATCGCGCATCGCCTCCAGCCGCCGCAGCCGGAAGGCCAGATGCGCCGCCATCTCCTCGCCGGACATCTCCTCATCCTCATCCGGCTCGGGCAGCAGCAGGCGGCTTTTCAGATAAGCGAGCCATGCCGCCATCACCAGATAATCGGCGGCGATGCGCAGGCGCTGGTTCCGGGCCTGTTCGATATAGGCGATATATTGCCCGGCCAGATCCAGGATCGAAATACGGGTAATGTCGAGCTTGCGGTTGCGCGCCAGCTCCAGCATCAGATCGAGCGGCCCCTCAAACCCATCAAGATCGACCACCAGCGCGTCCGGATCGCCGGAAGGCGCCGCCTCGGGATGCAGGGTGATCACCCCCTGCCCGCCATCCTCATCGCGCTCAGACATCTGTCTCCCCCGCCGCGCCGGCCAGCGCCATATAGCGCGCCTTATCCGTGTCCATGGACACCGATCCGCATCGATCCAGAGCCTCAGCGTACAGCGCCAGCCCGGATTCGCCAAGTTCGGGCGCCGCCTCGGCCACCTCGATCATCTCGGCCAGTTCGCCATTGCAATGCAGCGCCAGATCGCAGCCGGCGGCAAAGGCCGCAGCCGCCCGCTGTTTCATGCCGCCGCTAAGCGCCTGCATCGAAAGATCATCGCTCATCAAAAGGCCGGAAAAGCCGAGCCGCCCGCGAATGATTTCACCGATCACCTTCTGCGACGTGGTCGCCGGCGCATCCGCATCGATGGCGCTATAGACCACATGCGCCGTCATGGCGAACACGGTATCTTGAAGCGCCCGGAACGGTTTGAAATCGCTGGTCTCAAGCTCATCAAGAGGCGCATCCACCACCGGCAGCGCCTTATGGCTGTCGCAGCCGGCGCGGCCATGGCCGGGAATATGCTTGATCACCGGCAGGCAACCGCCTTCCATCAGCCCGTCGATGAATTGGCGCGCCGCGTCGATGACGATCTCCGCATCGGACGAGAACGCCCGGTCACCGATGATCTGGTGGCTGCCGGAGGCCGGCAGGTCGAGCAGCGGCATGCAGTCCACATTGATGCCGAGCGGCCTGAGCTCGCCGGCCAGGATCCGCCCCAGGCAGGCGGCCGCCTCGCGCCCCAGCGCCCGCTCCTGCCGGTAGAGCCGGCCAATAATGGCCGCTGGCGGCAGCGCCGCCCAATGCGGCGGCGCGAGCCGCTGCACCCGCCCCCCTTCCTGATCGATCAGCACCGGCGCGTCCATGCGGCCCACCGCCGCGCGAAAGCTTTGCGTCAGACGCCGCACCTGGTCCGGATTATCGATATTGCGCCGGAACAGAATCAGCCCGAACGGCCGCTTGTCTTGGAAAAAGGCGGTTTCCTCGGCGCTCAGCTCACAGGCTGCGCATCCGGTAATGAAAGCCAGGGGCATGGGGCGGCGCCGGTTTCAGCGGCGCCGGATCAGGCATTCGGGCTTGCCGGCCGCCTTCAGCGACGCGCACAGCCTGACCGCATCTTCCTTGCTGGCCAGCGGGCCGATGCGCAGCCGGTAATAGATGCCGCGCTCGCCAAGATCGGCGCGCTGGATCAGCGGCTTGTAATTGCCCACCGCTTCGGGGCTCTTGCGCTGCAATCTGGAAAATTCGGTCAGGGCATCGACCTGGCGCCGATGCGAGGCGATCTGCACCACATAGCGCCCGTCTTCCGCCGCCGCTGCCGGCGGGGCAAGATCTGTGGTCTTCACCGGGGCGCTCACCACCGGCGCCGCCTTGTCCAGGCTGGCGGTGCGCAGCGGATTGGGGCGCGGCAGCGGCACCGCCCCACCGGACCCGGTATCAGGCTGTCCGCCGGGCGCCATCACGGTTTCGCCCGCCGCGATGGTCTCGCGCGGCGCCGGCGCGGGTTCCGAGCCAGCCGGCCGCGCCATAGAGGCAATGCCGCCATCGACCGGCACCGCCGCATTGCTCTTGCCGCCGCTCATGCCGTTATCCGGCTCGCTGGAGGCGGTGTCCCTTGCGGGCTCCGGCGCTGTGTCCGCAGCATCATCCCTGGTCTTGGTCGGCCTGATTTCGGTGATCACCGGCGCGGCGTCCTCAGCGGCGGGAGCCGCCGCCACCCGGGCGGACGTCCGGGCCGCGGATGGCATCGCCACGGTTTCCCGGGCCGGTGTCTCGGGCGGCGCTGAATTGCGATAAACCCCCTGCGGGGTGATGGTGAAGGTTTCCACCTCGCGTGAGCGCAGCGGCGTCGCATCGGCCGATTTGACCGGCGCCGGCGGAATGTCAGTCACGCTGGACCCCGCGACCCGGGGGGCAGCATCGGCGGAGGGGCCTTCCGCCGCCGGCATACCGCCTTCGGCGCTTGGCATACGGTCCTGATTGGGCTTTTTCGGCAGTTCCATCACATCTTCCGGCGCCGGCATCAGCCGCTCGGTGATCTTGGCCGGCTTGCCGTCCAGCCGGTCATAAACCAGCTTGTTCTGATTGGGGATGATGATGCCGCCCGGCTGCACCGGCTTGACCTTCAGGGGCTTGTTGCTGCTGGTAATCACCGGCGGCGCCGAGCGGTTACCCTCGCGCACTCCCTGCTTATAGGCAAAAGCAAGGCCGCCGCCCACCAGGGCCACCAGAAGCAGCGAGCCGATGATCAGAACCGGAATGCGCCGGCGCGGCGTTTCAAGCTCCGGCTCGAATTCGTCCTGAAAAAGCTGGTGCAGTTGCTCGTCACCGGAATCCAGTTCCGCAAAGCTTGGCTCAAGGCGCTCATACGCACTCATGTCAACCCCTATTCCCCTGGATTTAGCCGTCATGAAAAGCCTAACATAAATTCACTGAATGCGACCGTAAATTACATTTCCTCGACGGCCTCGACGCCTAAAATATCGAGGCCCGCAGCCAGGATACTGGCCGTGCACTGAATCAGTGCCAAACGCGCGAATGTAAGACTTGTGTCATCTTTTCTGATAAAGCGCAATTGTGGCGAGTCTTTGCCCCTGTTCCACAGGCCATGGAAGTCGCTGGACAGCTCATAGAGATAAAACGCCACCCTATGCGGTTCATGCGCCAGCGCCGCCTGCTCCACCAGGCGCGGCCATTCGGCCATGCGCCGGATCAGCGTCAATTCCGCCGCATCATCCAGCCTCTCGAGCGGCGCGGCGCGCAAATTGGCCGCCGAAACCGCCTCCGCGCCCAGCTCCTCAGCCGCATTGCGCAGCACCGAAGAGATGCGCGCATGGGCATATTGCACATAGAACACCGGATTATCGCGCGACTGCTCGGTGACCTTCTGGAAGTCGAAATCGAGCGGCGCGTCATTCTTGCGATAGAGCATCATGAAGCGCACCGGGTCGCGCCCGACCTCGTCCACCACATCACGTAAAGTGACGAAGGTCCCGGAACGCTTGGACATTTTCACCGGCTCGCCGCCGCGATAGAGCTTCACGAGCTGCACCAGCTTCACATCAAGCGCCCCCTCGCCGCCGCTCACCGCCTTCACCGCCGCCTGCATGCGCTTGACATAGCCGCCGTGATCGGCGCCCCACACATCGATCATGTCGGCAAAGCCGCGCCGGAACTTGTCGGCGTGATAAGCGATATCGGCGGCAAAATATGTATAGCTGCCATCCGATTTCAGCAGCGGCCGATCGGAATCATCGCCGAATTCGCGCGCCCGGAACAATGTCTGCTCCCGGTCTTCCCAATCCTCCGGCAGCTTGCCCTTGGGCGGATCGAGCCGGCCTTCATAGACCAGCCCGTCGCGGCCAAGCTCGGCGATCAGCGCGCCGATGCGGTCGCCTTCGCCGCGCACCAGGCTGCGCTCGGAAAAAAACACGTCATGGCGTACATTGAGCGCCGCCAGATCGTCGCGAATCATCTCCATCATCGCCGCGATCGCCCGCTCGCGCACCGTCTCCAGCCAGGCCTCCTCCGGATGCCCGGTCAGGCTGTCGCCGAATTCGGCCGCCAGCGCCGCGCCCACCGGTTTCAGATAATCGCCGGGATACAGCCCCTCGGGAATGGCGCCGATCTCCTCGCCCAGCGCTTCGCGGTAGCGCAAATAAGCCGAGCGGGCCAGCACATCGACCTGGGCTCCGGCATCGTTGATGTAATATTCGCGGGTGACTTCGAAACCGGCGAAATCAAGCAGATTGGCCAGCGCATCGCCGAACACCGCGCCCCGGCAATGGCCCACATGCATCGGCCCGGTCGGATTGGCAGAGACATATTCCACATTGACCTTCTGCGCCGTCCCCAGCCGGCAGCGGCCGAAATCGCGCCCCGCCTCCAGAACCCCGTGCAGCACCTGGGGCCAAAAGAGCGGGGCCAGCCGGATATTGATGAAACCGGGGCCGGCCACCTCGACGCCTTCGATCTCGTCCTCTTCCCGCAGCAATTTGGCGATCTGCTCCGCCAGATCGCGCGGTTTCAGCCCGGCGGGCCGGGCCAGCACCATGGCAGCATTGGTGGCGATATCCCCATGGGCCGCATCGCGCGGTGGCTCGACGGCGATCTTCGAAAAATCGCTGTCTGCGGGCAATACCCCGGCGCCGGCCAGCTCCTCGAGCCGTGTGCGGACGATGCGTGTGAAATGAGCG
>PKTQ01000153.1 GCA_002869085.1 Hyphomicrobiales bacterium
AAAGCGTCACCCATGCTTCCCTTCCGGAGCGGGGGCGGCATTCACATTCACCGTCCTGGCCACATCCTTCAGCACCCGGGCGATGATCAGCCCGTCGCCCAGGCGCAGGCCGTGGCCATTGGCCGAGATCATCGAGCGCGCCTTGCCGGCCAGCGCCGGAACCCGTGTCATGTCCTGGCTCCAGGGCGGCACGATGCCCGAACCGTCACCGTCGCGGATGATCGATATATATTCGGCCTTGGGATGGGGCTGGCGGTTGAGCCAGCCCAGCAGCGAGCCCGGACGCTCCGGCACCAGATCGGAATAGAGCCCCTGGGAGCGGTTGATGGTGCCGCCGCCAAACAGCGGCGCCAGCACCCCGAGCGGGCTCTGCCCGGCGGCAAGGCCGCTTTCGGCCGCGCTGGTGCCCAGATGCGGGCTGGCGATGGTGATCAGGCTGGCCACCGGCGCCATGCGGTGCGCGGCGCTGGCCCGCACCATATAGAACCGGGCCACCACACCCCCGGCGGAATGGCCGATCAGATGCACGCTTTCCTTGGATCCCGGGCCGGTGACGGCCTGGATGATGGCGGCAAGAATGCCCGCCTGCACCGGCACCGGCGCTTCGGTGGGCAGATCGAGGGTGACGAAGCGGTTGCCCTCCGGAATCGGCCCGCCATAGCGCAACACCCCGCGCGGGCCCTCCACATAATGGCCGCCGTCGCGCCAGCCCGAGGCCTGCAGCTCGGCGGTGACGCCCGTTTGCCGCCAGCTTCCGGCATCGCCCAGATAGCCCTGCACCAGCACCGCCACATCCGCCGAGGCCGCGCCGGCCCACAGCCACAGCGCCGCCGCCATCGTGAAAAGTCTTACACCCATGGTCTTCTCTCCCGCCGGGCGCGCCTCAGCGCCCCGCTCAACTGCTATTGCCTGTCCTCAACCGCAACGCCGGGCAGGTAATTGCCGCCTTGTCCCAGTGTCTTGCGGGTGACCAGGATCACCCCGCCCGGGGAAATATCGAATTTCTTGGCGTCTTCCTTGCGGTCGTAACCGATCACCGTATAGGGCGGCACCTTGCACTTATTGTCCAGAATGACATTTTTCAGCTTTGCGCCGGTGCCGATCTCACAGCCCGGCAGCGCCAGAACCCCTTGCAGATCGCAGCCGGAATAGACTTTGACATTGGAGAACAGGATCGAGTTGACCAGCCGCGATTCCTGGATCACGCAGCCGCCGCTGACCATGGCGTTTTCCACATGGCAGGTATTGCCGCAGCCGGCGAAATGCGCCGGCGGCAATTGCGGCTGATAGGTGACGATCTGCCAGTCCGGATCATAGACGTCGAGCGGCGGGTCGGGCGCGATGATCTCCATATTGGCCATGTAATAGGCATCGATGGTGCCCACATCGCGCCAATAGGGCTCCATGTTCTGGACCGGATTGTTAAACTCATAGGATTGAATCTTGTGCCCCTTGTCCAGCGCCTTGGGGATGATGTCCTTGCCGAAATCATGGCTGGATTTCAGATCCGCCGCGTCGATTTCAAGCTGCTCGCGCATATAGCCGGTGGAAAACACATAAATGCCCATACTCACCAGGCTCATATGCCGGTTGCCGGGAATGGTGTCCGGCTGTTCCGGTTTTTCCTTGAAATCGATGATGCGCCCCTGGGCGTCGACCTTCATCACCCCGAAATGCGACGCCTCGCTCTTGTGGATCGTGTTGCAGGCAATGGTGAAGTCGGCGCCGGATTCCACATGGGCGGCCAGCAGCTCGCCATAATCCATGTTGTAAATATGGTCCCCGGCCAGGATCAGCACATATTCCGGGCCGTAACTGTCGACAATGTCCATCGACTGGCGCACCGCATCGGCGGTGCCGCGATACCATTGGCCCTCATCGAGCCATTGCTGCGCCGGCACGATGTCGAGAAACTCGCCGCGCTCGCTGTTGAAATTGGACCAGCCCTTGAGCAGATGCTGGATCAGCGAATGAGACTTGTACTGGGTCAGCACGCAGATTTTGCGGATATCGGAATTGATGCAGTTGGAGAGGGCGAAATCGATGATCCGGAACTTGCCGCCGAACGGCACTGCCGGCTTGGTGCGCCAGTCGGTGAGGGCCTTCAACCGGCTGCCGCGCCCCCCGGCGAGGATCAGAGCCAGTGTCTTGTGCGTCAGTCGGCTGACAAAACGGGCGGCTCTGTCTGACATGATTCCCTCACTTTTCTTTTAGAATTAGAATTTTCTAATATTTTAGCGGATCACACTCATTCAGGCAATGAGTATCAGTGCCGCACAACCATTGATTCGCAACACTTACCGCCCTGCCGCTGCCACGGATATGCAACAGTTTCACCCGCCCGAGCCCCGCTTATCCGCAACAGTTTCACCCCCTGGCGGCTGCGGAAAACCGCCCCCCGCGAAGGGCGGCGGCGGGCAGATAAATCGTGATATGCGTAGCCCGATATGCTAAACCCGCGCCTGATAACATCGGGCCGGGGAGAAATGAATGGCCAGGGAAATTCTTCCCATCTTGAAAATCATCGGTGTGCTTCTGATCATCATGGGCGCGGTGATGGCGATTCCGGCCCTGGTGGATCTGGCCTATGACAATCAGGACTGGATCGTGTTTGCCGGCTCGTCCGGGGTCAGCCTGTTTTTCGGCACCTCGCTGGTGCTGAGCCAGAACACCCCGATCGAGCGGCTCAGCGCCCGTCAGGCCCTGCTGATCGTCAATCTGGCCTGGCTGGGCTGCGCCGCCGTCGGGTCGGTGCCGTTCATGCTCTCGCATCTGCAGATGAGCGTCACCGACGCCATGTTCGAATCCATGTCCGGCATCACCACCACCGGCTCCACCGTGCTCACCGGCCTCGACGGCCTGCCGCCGGGCATCCTGCTGTGGCGCGGCATTCTGCAATGGCTCGGCGGGCTNGGCAAGGTGTTTTCCCGCGCCGGGCAGATTTCGGCCGGGCTGACCGCGGTCTATTCCCTGCTCACCTTCATTTGGATGCTGGCCCTGTGGTTTGCCGGCATGAACGGGCTCGAATCGGCGGTGCACGCCATGACCACCATCGCCACCGGCGGATTTTCCACCTCGGACGGCTCCATCAGCCATTTCGACAGCGCCCTGATCGAAGCCATCATCATCTGCGGCATGATCGCCGGCGGCATTCCGTTTCTGGCCTATGTGCGCTTTGCGCAAGGGCGGCGCAGCCAGTTGATCCGCGATGCGGAAATCCGCGCCTTTCTGACCATCCTCGCCTTCGCCGCCCTGGCCGTCACCCTGTGGCTGATGGTGACCATGAAGATGAGCGTGCCGGAGGCTTTTCGCTATGCCGCCTTCAATGTCACCTCGGTGATGACCGGCACCGGCTATGCCTCGACCGATTATTATCTGTGGGGCGCCTTCCCGATCGCCATGCTGATGTTCCTGACCCTGGTGGGCGGCTGCACCGGCTCCACCGCCTGCGGCATGAAGGTGTTCCGGTTTCAGATATTGTTCCGCGCCGCCACCATCCAGCTCAGGCGCATCATCATGCCCTCCTCGGTGGAGAACCTGGAATATAAAGGCAAGCGGGTCGGCGACAACACCATGGCCTCGATCCAGAGCTATTTCTATCTGTTCGCCATTTCGCTGGCCGGGCTGGCCATCGCCCTGGCGGCAACCGGGCTCGATCTGGTCACCGCCATATCCGGCGCCGCCACCGCTTTGGCCAATGTCGGCCCCGGCCTCGGCGAGATCATCGGCCCCTCCGGCACCTTCCAGCCCCTGCCCGACAGTTCCAAATGGCTGTTGACCACCGGCATGTATGTGGGCCGGCTTGAGTTGCTGACCGTCTATGCCCTGTTCACCCGCATGTTCTGGAGCACCTGAACCAAACTGTTGCGGCGGCGCAAAAATCTGTCTCATTCAATCCATTGTAATTCTGGCAATCATGATGTAGGACATCTGCATCCTCGACCGGACCAGAAGACACCAGCCCGGCCTCCAGCCGGCGCATGGGGGTGCCTCTATCACCTCCGGCCGGAGTTAAAGCACACACACCGGGGCCCGATCATGCATCTCGCGCTTAGCAATTTTTTCCCGTTCATGCTCTGGATGAACCGCGTCAACTGGGACAGCCTGCGCGCCGACATGATCGCCGGCCTCACCGGCGCGGTCATTGTGTTGCCGCAAGGGGTGGCTTTCGCCATCATCGCCGGCCTGCCGCCGCAATACGGCCTCTACACCGCCATGATCACCCCGATCATCGCCGCCCTGTTCGGCTCCTCGCGCCATCTGATCTCCGGCCCGACTACCGCGATCTCCATCGTGGTGTTTTCGGCCATCAGCCATCACGCCGCCCCCGGCTCGCCCGAGTTTATATCGCTCGCCCTCACCCTGACCTTCCTGGCCGGGGTTTATCAATTCGCCTTCGGCGTTGCCCGCATGGGGCTTCTGGTCAATTTCGTCTCACACACCGTGGTGATCGGCTTCACCGCCGGCGCGGCGATCCTGATTGCCACCAGCCAGATGAAGAACGTGCTCGACATCCCGCTGGAAAAGGGCAGCTCCTTCCTGCATAGCTGGACGATGATCGGCGAACGGATCGGCGAGACCAATCTCTATGCCCTGATCGTGGCCCTCGTCACCCTGGCCACGGCCTTCGCCATCAAGCGTTTCGCGCCCAAAATCCCCAATCTGCTGGTGGCCCTGGTCATGGGCGCGGTGGCCGCCGCGGTGCTCGGCGCCGCCGCGCATGACATCAAGCTGATCGGGGAAATCCCGTCGCAATTGCCGCCCCTGTCCCTGCCCGACTTCTCCATGGCCTCGATCCGCATGCTGGCGCCGGAAGCCTTTGCCGTGGCCCTGCTCGGGCTGATCGAGGCGGTCTCCATCAGCCGCTCCATCGCCTCCAAATCCCATCAGCGCATTGACGGCAACCAGGAATTCATCGGCCAGGGCCTGTCCAATATATTCGGCAGCTTCTTTTCCAGCTATGCCGGCTCCGGCTCCTTCACCCGCTCCGGCATCAATTACGCCTCCGGCGCCCAGACACCGCTCTCGGCCATCTTCGCCGCCATCTTCCTGATGCTGATCGTGCTGCTGATCGCCCCGCTCACCGCCTATCTGCCGGTGGCGGCCATGGGCGGCGTCATTCTGATCGTCGCCTATAATTTGATCGACTTCAAACAGATCCGCCACATCATCTGGTCCAGCACCACCGAATCCTCGATCCTGCTGACCACCTTTTTCGCCACCCTGTTCCTCGAGCTGGAATTCGCCATCTATATGGGGGTGCTGCTGTCGCTGATCCTGTTCCTGGCCCGCACTTCGACGCCGGAAATCGTCACCCTGGCCCCCGATTACGACAGCCGCTTCGGCCGCCACATTCTGACCGACATCAACACCAAGCCGCTCAACCAGTGCCCGGAGCTGAAAATCCTGCGCATCGACATGTCGATCTATTTCGGCTCGCTCAACCATATCCAGAAGCGCATCCAGAAGGTCTCGGAACTGGAGGGCATCCATCATATTCTGATCATCGGCTCCGGCATCAATTTCATTGATCTGAGCGGCATGGAAATGCTGCATGAGGAAGCCGAACGGCTGGAAGAGGAAGGCGGCGGGCTCTATTTCGCCGGCATCAAATCGGCCGTTTACCAGTCGATCGGCAAGGCGCATCTGGTGAAGGAAATCGGCAATAACCACTTCTTCGACAACAAGAAGGACGCCATCCGCACCCTGCGCCGTCTGCTGCGCGTCCAGCGCCGCTGCGAGAACTGCCCGGCGCGGGTGTTTACCGAGTGCAATCAGGACAGCTAAAGCGCCTCAGCCGAGCAGGGATTTCAGCTTGAAGCTCTCATCCGCCACCTGCTCCGGGCTTGGCGACAGCCCGGCTTCGAGCAGCTTGCGCCCCATGATGTAATCCGCCGCCTTGTTCACCGCATCCACCGCCCGCAGCTGCCCCGCACGGAAATGGAACAGCGAGAACTTGCCCGCCGCCATGTCGCCGCGGCTGACATGGCTGTCGCAGCCCTCGATCAGCCCGGCCATTTGCAGCTTCAGCTCAAACTGGTCCGACCAGAACCACGGCACCCGGTCATAGGCCTGTGGCGCGCCGGCCAGCGAGGCGGCCACGCATTTGGCCTGATCGACCGCGTTCTGCACCGATTCCAGCCGCAGCCGCCGCCCGGCAAAGGGCAGCGGGGTCGAGGCGCAATCCCCGGCCGCGAAAATATCCTTGTCACTGGTCTGGCCGAACCCATCGACCGCGATGCCGTTGTCGCAGGCAAGACCCGCCTCCGCCGCCAGCTCGGTATTGGGCACCACCCCGATCCCCGCCACCACCAGATCCGCCTCATGCACCGCGCCATCACCCGCTTCCACCCCGACCCGGCCGTCCGGCAAGGGATTGATCCGCGTCACCGCGCAATTGCATAGGATGCGCACGCCGCGGGCTTCATGCGCCTGCTCGAAAAAGCCGGACAATGTGGCCGAGACCGCCCGGCCCATCACCCGCTCCGCCGCTTCGAGCACCGTCACCTGCTTGCCGAATTTGCGCGCCACGGCGGCAAATTCAAGCCCGATGAAGCCGGCGCCGATCACCACCACCTGATCCGCCGTCTCAAGCCTGGCGGCGATCCGGTCCACATCGGCAATGGTCTTCAGATAGCAGACCTGATCGAGCTCCGCCCCCGGCACCGGCAGCGGGCGCACCCGCGCGCCCAGCGCCAGCACCAGCCGCTGATAGCCGAGCGTACCGCCCGATGAGAGCCCCACCGCGTGCCCGGCCCGATCGATGCCGGTCACCGTCACGCCGGTGCGCAAATCGATGTCATGTTCGCCATACCAGCCATCATCCCGGAATTTCAGGCGCTGATGGTCGCTCTCACCCAGCAGATAGGCCTTCGACAGGGGCGGGCGTTGATAGGGCACCGAGGCTTCCTCACCGATCAGGCTGATCGGCCCGTCAAACCCATGCTGGCGCAGGCTCTCGGCGCATTGGAACCCGGCCTGTCCGGCGCCGGCGATGACGATCCCCGCCATCACTGCTTCTCGGGCAGATACACCACCAGCCCGTCCAGTTCTTCGCTCATCTTGATCTGACACGACAGGCGGCTATTGCCCTTGCGCTCCGATTCGGCGCAGTCGAGCATCTCGTCCTCGGCCTCGGCCATCGCCGGCAGTTTGGAGGCCCAGGCCTCGTCCACATAGACATGGCAGGTGGCGCAGGAGCACGAGCCGCCGCATTCGCCCTCGATGCCGTCTATGCCGTTCAGGGTCGCCCCCTGCATCACCGTCCATCCGGTTTTCAGCTCGATATCGGTTTGGGATCCATCAGGGTTAACATAAGTAATTTTCGGCATCTCACATCTTTCAAATTCAAGGCGGAAAAATCGGGCTGGGATACGGCCATCGGGGTTTTACCCACCCCCAAAACGGATTCGGCCGCGGCCCGGACAGGCCACCATCTTGGCGCTAACGCCGGTCTCGTTCAAGGGTTTTCATAGCTGGACAGGAGGTTTCAGTCTTATGGAAAAGTTTAATTAAAACAAGACTTCGAACCTAAGCATATCTCAATTCGCCTCTGTTAAACATGTAAAGGCAATCAACAGAGGCAGGACTATGGGGCTGGGATTTCGCAGAATAATCATTTTCGCCATTGCGCTGTGTTCCGGCGCCGTGGCGGCCTATCAACTGGTCAACATGCCCGGGCCGGCGCCCGTGGTGCAGGCCGCCATGGCCCCGCCCCCACCGGTGATCAACACCCGCAAAGTGGTGGTGGCCGCGGCCAATATTCCGTTCGGCAAGCGGCTCAACGCCGATCTGCTGAAAGAAATCGACTGGCCCGCCGATGCGGTGCCGCCGGGCGTCTATGATTCCAAATCCGCCATTATCGGACAGGCCGGCGGCGCCCCGGTGGTGCTGACCCCGCTCACCGCCAATGAGCCGCTGTTGCCGGGCAAGATTTCCCGCCCCGGCGGCCGCGCCACCCTGTCCTCGCTTCTGGGCAAGGGCATGAAGGCGGTGACGGTGCGGGTCAACGACGTCGCCGGCGTGGCGGGCTTCGTGCTGCCGGGCGATATGGTGGATGTGCTGGTCACCCGCGAAAACGCCGGCAACGGCACCAACCAGTCCTATACCGATGTACTGCTGCAGGGGGTCAAGGTGCTGGCGATCGACCAGGACACCAATGACAAGCTCGACCGGCCCGCCCCCGCCAAGGCGGTCACCCTCGAGGTCAGCATGGCCCAGGCCCAGAAGGTCGCTCTCGGCGCCGCCGTGGGCAAGCTGTCCCTGGCCCTGCGCCAGTTCGGCGTCCGTGAGGGCGAGCCTGCGCGGCGGATCAATATCAGCGAGTTGGTCTCCGGCATGGGCGACAAGACCAAGACCGGACCCTTCGCCATGGTGGGCGTGACCCGAGGCGTTGAACGCGAAGAATACAAGGTGCCGCGCGCCGGCGCCGTCAACTGACGGCCAGCACGGTCACCACAAAAAGGGCAGAGACGATGATTCATACCAAACACCCCTATCCGGCCGGCCTGCGCGCCATGCTGGCGATTGCCGCGGCCACCATGGCCGGGCTGCTGGTGATGATGCTGGTGGCGGCGATCGACCCGGCCATGGCGGCCCAGAAGCGCCAGGTTTCGACCACGGCCGGTTTCCGCATGGTCACCGTGGCGGTCAACAAGTCGCGCCGGGTCAGCATTGACGGCGATTATGGCGAGATCGTCGTCGGCAATCCCGAGATTGCCGATGCGCGCCCGCTCACTTCCGACACCATCTATCTGCTCGGCAAGAGCGTCGGCACCACCAATCTGACCATCTATGACAAGAACAAATATCTGATCAAAGTGATCGATGTGGAAGTGGCCTATGATCTCAGCGGCCTGCGCTCGGCCCTGCGCCGCACCCTTGGCCGCAACGCCATCAAGGTCGGCTCGGTCAATGGCCGGGTCATTCTGAAAGGCAAGGCCCGCGACACGGTGATGATGTCCAAAGCCGTGGCCATCGCCGAGCAATATGCCCCCGGCGCCGTGCTCAACTCCCTGTCCGTCGCCTCCGCGCAGCAGGTGCTGCTGGAAGTGCGCTTCGTCGAGGCCTTCCGCCAGGCCGGCCGCGACCTCGGCCTGCGCTGGGACGTGCTTGGCAAGCGCTTTGGCGGCATTATCGGCGGCTCGGGCGCCACCACCGCCGGCTCCGCCGTCGGCGCGGTGGCGATCGGTTCCTCGCTGGCCAGCGGCGCCGTGCCGTTCGGCACCATGGTCGGCCGCCTGCTCAATGGCGGCGTCAAGGCCGACAGCATCATCCAGGCCCTGGAAACCCGCGGGCTGGCGCGCCGGCTGGCCGAGCCCAATCTGGTCGCCTTGTCCGGCGACACCGCCTCCTTCCTGGCCGGCGGCGAGTTCCCGTTCCCGGTGCCGTCGGGCGATGGCAACATCACCATCAAATTCAAGAAATTCGGCGTCGGCCTCGCCTTCACCCCCACCGTGCTGGCCAATGGGCAGATCAATCTGAAGATCGAGCCGGAGGTGAGCCAGCTCGACCCCTCAAACACCCTGCGTATCAACAATATCGAGATTCCCGGCCTGATCGTGCGCCGCGCCAAAACCACCATCGAGCTGCGTGACGGCCAGAGCTTCGCCGTCGCCGGCCTGCTGCAGAGCAATCACAGCCGCGTCGGCCGCGGCCTGCCCTGGGTCAACTCGGTCCCGGTGCTGGGCACATTGTTCAGCAGCCGCTCCTACAAGAAGGAGCAGACCGATCTGGTGATCATCGTCACCCCGCGCCTGGTGCGCCCGGCCAAGCCCGGCCAGCATCTGGCCACGCCGCTGGACAATTCGGTCCCGACCAATGACGCGGAATATTTCCTGACCGGCCGCACCGACATGAACAAGAAGCTGATCGGATTCATCGAATCGGGCGGCGGCGCCAAGGGCCCCTATGGCCACCGGCTGGACTTTTAGGAAGGGGATGCCAGCATGTTGAACGACAAAACCATAAAACTGACCATGCGGATCGCCGGCCTCGCGGCCGCATCGGGTCTGCTCGCCGGTTGCTCCGATTA
>PKTQ01000118.1 GCA_002869085.1 Hyphomicrobiales bacterium
AAGCGGATGAAGCTTCGCCACTGGCTTTTACCGGCGATACTTTGTTTTCGCTCGGCTGCGGGCGCCTGTTTGAAGGCACGCCGCAGCAGATGTGGGACTCGCTGCAAAAGCTGATGCGATTGCCGCCGGAAACGCTGATCTATTGCGCGCATGAATATTCGCTGGGTAATGCCGAGTTTGCGCTCGAGATCGAGCCCGGCAATGAGGCATTGCAGCAGATGGCGGAGCGCATCCGCACCCAGACCCGCGCGCGCCGCCCAACCGTGCCGACCCGGCTGGTCGAGGAACTGGCCGCCAATCCGTTTCTGCGGCCCTCCAGCGCGGCGATCCGCAAGCGGCTCAATATGGACGCGGCGGCTGATTGGGAAGTGTTCGCCGAAATCCGCCGCCGCAAGGATGCGTTTTAGACGTACCGGGAAAACAAACCCATAAAGATTCAGCATTAAACAGGGTTTCGCATTGCTGTTGGGCGGTGTTTTGATATAGCTTGCCTATCCGAATGTACGGTTGACAGTTGTAAACAATAACGTCAAGACAACGAGCCTTGCCCGGGGGTTGCGGGCTGAGGTGAGAAAATGGGAAGCCAAGTGAAACACGAAGACGCTGCGAAGACCAAATCGCGGGCGGCGGAATCCAATATCCGGCCGCTGATGGGCAATGAGGCGATCGCCAGAGGCATCTGGGAAGCCGGCGCGCGGCTGGCCGCCGCCTATCCCGGCACGCCCAGCACCGAAATCCTGGAGAACGTGGCCGGCTATCCCGATGGCGAGATTGTCGCGCAATGGTCGACCAATGAAAAAGTGGCCTTCGATGTGGCGGCCGGCGGCTCGTTCGCCGGGGTGCGCTCGGCCTGCGTGATGAAGCATGTGGGGCTGAACGTGGCCGCCGATGCGCTGATGTCCCAGACCTATATCGGGGTCAATGCCGGGCTGGTGGTCATTGTCTGCGACGATCCGGGCATTCACAGCTCGCAGAACGAACAGGACACGCGCATCTACGCCAAGCTGGCGCAGGTGCCGGTGCTGGAGCCGTCCGATGCGCAGGAGGCGCTGGAGTTTACCCGCCTCGCCTTCGAAATCAGCGAGCAGTTCGACACACCGGTGATCGTGCGCTCCACCACCCGCCTGTCGCACACCCGCAGCGCGGTGCTGATGGGCGAGCGCGCCGATGTGCCGGTGAAGCCGTTTAACGAAGCACCGGCCAAGAATGTGATGGTGCCGGCCCATGCGCGCCAGCGCCATCCGGAGCTTTTCAAGCGCGAGGCTGCCCTGGCGGAGTATTTCGAAACCTCGCCGCTGACCAAATGGGAAAAAGGCTCGAAGGAATTCGGGGTGATCACCCAGAGTGTCGCCTATACCTATGTGAAGGAAGTGCTGCCCGAAGCCAGCGTCCTGAAGCTGGCCGCCTCGCACCCGCTGCCGGAAAACGCTTTGCGCGAATTCTGCGCCTCGGTGAAGCGGGTGTTCGTGGTCGAGGAACTGGAGCCGATTGTTCAGACCGCTCTTAAGGCGATGGGCATCGCCGCCGAGGGCAAGGAATGGTTTCCGCGCGACGGCGAGTTTTCGCCCGAGCTGGTGCTGCGCGGTTTCGAGGCCGCCGGCATCGTGGAGGCCGATGAGCATGAAGAGGTGGTGACGGCGACGCCGATCGCCCGGCCGCCGGTGCTGTGTTCGGGCTGCCCGCACATGACCAGCTATCTGGCGCTGCGGGCGATCGATGCGCGGGTGGCGGGCGATATCGGCTGCTATACGCTGGCCGCCATCGAGCCCCTGAACTCGATCGATACCTGCGTGTCGATGGGTTCCAGCATCGCCAATGCGGTCGGCATGGCCAAGGCCGGGCTGAATGAACGGCCGATTGTCGCCACATTGGGCGATTCCACCTTCCTGCATGCGGGCATCCCGCCGCTGATCGATGCGGTTTACAACAACGCCAATATCACGGTGATCATTCTCGACAACCACATCACGGCGATGACCGGCGGCCAGGACCATGCCGGCACCGGCAAGACCATTCGCGGCACCGAGGCGCACCGGGTCGATTTCGAGCAGATCTGCCGGGCGACCGGGGTGGAATGGGTCAAGACCATCGATTCTTACGACATGGGCACCATGTACCGGACCTTCCGCGAGGCGACCGAACATCGCGGTGTCTCGGTGGTGATTTCCAACCGGCCCTGTGTGCTCGACCCGGTGAAGATCATGGGCCCGGCGCTACGCGTCAATGGGGCCGAATGCATCGCCTGCCAGTCCTGCATGAATCTGGGCTGTCCCTCGCTCACCTGGAGCGATGAGTGGCATGACGGGCATCACAAGGTGCAGATCATCGAATCGACCTGTATCGGCTGCACCATCTGCGCCCAGGTGTGTCCGTCCAATTGTATCCAGCCCGTCGAGGCGTAGAGGTTCCGGCAAGCGCTGCCGGGCGGTGGGGGTTATGAACGACAAGAGTAAAATCGAAAAGCCGGTCAATGTCCTGATCGTGGGGGTTGGCGGACAGGGCGTGATCATGGTGTCGAAAGTGCTGGCGCTGCTGTGCCAGACCCATGGTTTCGAGGTCAAGCAGTCGGAAGTGCACGGCATGGCCAAGCGCGGCGGCGGGGTGTTCTCGCATATCCGCTTCGGGCCGAAAGTGTGGTCGCCGACCATTCCCAAGGGCAAGGCGGATATCCTGCTGGCGCTGGAATGGGCCGAGGCGATGCGCTGGCTCGATCATCTGAAGCCGGGCGGCACCTTCATCGCCGACACCCAGCGCATCGTGCCGCCCTTTGCCTGCCGCAACCGCAAGCGCGGGGCGGAACGCAATTATTCGCGCGAAACCCCGGCCGAGATCATCGACAAGGTGAAGAACGGCTATGCGCTCGACGCCGAAGGCATGGCCATGACCCTGGGCAACCGGCGGGTGGCCAATACGATCCTGCTTGGCGTGCTGTCGACAGCGCTCGATTTCTCGCCGGAATCCTGGCAGGCGGTGATCGAAAAATTCGTGCCGCCCCATACCATAGAAACCAACGCCCAGGCGTTTCAGGAAGGGCGTAGCTGGACGGCGAATGCGGTCAAGCCGCTGCCGGTGGTCAGCGAGGCGCCGAGCGCCGAAAGCATCGACATCACCACCGAGCTGACCATCAACACGGTGTGGTGCAAGGGCTGCGATATCTGCGTCAAGATGTGCCCGGAGCGCTGCCTGGCGCTGAATGAGGACCAGGAAGCGGTGCTGATCCATCCGGATAAATGCACGGGCTGCCGCATCTGCGAATGGCTGTGCCCGGACTATGCCATCAAGCTGCACAAGCGGCCCAACAGCCAGACGGAAGGAACAGGTGCCGGTGTCTAAGCAACGATTACAGAATATTCCCGGCAATCATGCCTGCGCGCTGGGCGCGGTGGCGGCCGGATGCCGGTTTTATGCGGGCTACCCCATTACCCCGTCCTCGGAAGTGGCCGAGCGCATGTCGGCCGAGCTGCCGAAGGTGGGCGGGATGTTCGTGCAGATGGAAGACGAGATCGCCTCGATGGGCGCGGTGATCGGCGCCTCGATGGGCGGGGTCAAAGCGATGACCGCCACCAGCGGCCCGGGCTTTTCGCTGAAACAGGAAAATCTCGGCTATGCGGCCCAGGCGGAAATCCCTTGCGTCATTATCAATGTGATGCGGGGCGGCCCGTCGACCGGCATGCCGACCCGGCCGGCGCAGGGGGACATCATGCAGGCCCGCTGGGGCACGCACGGCGACCATCCGATCATCGTGGTGGCGCCGGATTCGGTGGCAGAGATCTATTCGGAAACCATCCGCGCTTTTGCCCTTTCCGAGCGCCTGCGGGTGCCGGTGGTGGTGCTGTATGACGAGGTGGTCGGCCATCTGATCGAGACGGTCGATCTGCAGCCGGCCCCGGAGGAGCAATTGGCGAGCCGCAAATGGGCGGAAGGGCCGCGCGAGGGCTTTCTGCCCTACCGGGCCGATGCGGATATGGTGCCGCCCTTTCCGCGCCCGGGCGACGGGTTCCGCACCCATACCACCGGGCTGACCCATGACGAAAACGGCTTCCCGACCCAGGCCCATGAGCGGGTCGAGGCGGTGATCGGCCGCCTGCTCGGTAAATTGGACCGGCACAAGGAGCTGATCGAATCCTATGAGGCGGTGGGCTGCGAGGATGCCGAGGTGATCGTCACGGCGATCGGGATCAGCGCCCGCGCCGCGAAAAAGGCGGTCGCGACGGCGCGTAAAAACGGCATCAAGGCGGGCCTGTTTCGTCCCATCACCCTGTGGCCGTTCCCGGAAGAGGCGTTCCGCAAGCTCAGCGCCGGCGCTTCGGCGGTGGTGGTGCCGGAGATGAATGCCGGCCAATTGGCGCTGGAGCTGGAGCGCTTCGCGCCGGGCAAGGTGTCGGCCCTGACCCGCTATGACGGCGAGCATATCGACCCCAGCCAGATTTTAAAGCGTATCGAAGAGGTTCTTTCATGAACGAGATCAGCGCCGACAGCTTTGACATCAACGAATATCTGCGCCTCGAATTGTTTCCGCATTTCCTGTGTCCGGGCTGCGGCCACGGCATGGCGATGCGGGCCATGTTGTGGGCGGTGGCGGAGCTTGGCATCGACAAGGACAATCTGGCGATCGTTTCGGGCATCGGCTGCTCGGGGCGCATGGGCGCCTATGTGGACGCCAACACCTTCCATGTCACCCATGGCCGGCCGCTGGCATTCGCCACCGGGCTGAAACTGGCGCGGCCCGACCTTACCGTGATCGTGATCACCGGTGACGGCGACAGCCTGGCGATCGGCGGCAATCATCTGATTCATGCCTGCCGCCGCAATCTCGACATCACCTGCCTGATGCTGAATAACGAGATCTACGGCATGACCGGCGGCCAGGTGTCGCCGACCACCACCTTGACCCGCTTCACCACCACCACCCCTTACGGCAATTATGAGCCGGCCTTCGACGCCTGCCGCCTGGCCGAGGCCGCCGGGGCCAGCTTTGTCGGCCGCGAGGCGACCCTGCAGGTGCCGACCCTGAAAAACCTGATCCGGGAAGGCATCGAACATAAGGGCTTTTCGTTCCTGGAGGTCATCTCGGACTGCACCGAGATCTATGGGCGCAAAAACGCGCTCGGCAATTCTCCGGAAATGGTGCTGAGCCAGAAATCGAAAATGCGGCCCGAATCCTATGGCGGGCTGATGAGCAACAAGGTGGACCAGCCGTTCCGGCCCAATCCGTTCCAGACCGGGGTGCTGGCCCGCAATGAGCGCCAGGAATATGGCGAATTGTGCCGGCGGCATATCGCGGCCAAGCAGCAGGCGGAGTAGGGCGATGACCAAACATCTTGAAATCCGTCTCAGCGGCTCGGGCGGGCAGGGGCTGCTCTTGAGCGCCCGCATCCTGGCCCAGGCCTTTGCCAGCGAGGGGGCCAGCGTGTCCCAGTCGCAGAGCTATGAGCCGACCTCGCGCGGCGGCCTCAGCCGGGCCGATCTGGTGATTGATGGCGTGAGGCCGGATTTTCCGCTCGCGGAAAAGCTCGATTATCTGCTGGTGCTGCATCAATGCGCCGCCGGGGCCTCAGACGAGATCATCAATGACGACATGACGGCGCTGATCGATTCGGAACTGGTGACCGAGCCGCCGGCCGGCAAGTTCAAAGTCAAGGCGCTGCCGCTGACCCGCACCGCGCGGGAGATCGGCAATGTGCGCATCGCCAATATCGTGGCGCTGGGCGCGCTGGCGGGCCTGAGCCGGATGATCGACCGCGAACGGCTTGAGGATACGGTGCGAAAGGGCGTACCGCCGAAATTCCTGGATCTGAACCTGGAAGCCCTGGAGGCGGGCTACCGGCTGGCCGAGGAGAGCCGGGACAACTGAATATTTGAATGGGGGGGACCATGCCACACAGAATTAATCCGGACGCCATCGAAATCGCCAGCCGTGACGAGATTTCGGCCCTGCAATTGAAGCGGCTGAAATGGAGCCTGGCGCATGCCTATGACAATGTCGATCATTACAAGCGCAGCTTCGACGCGGCCGGGGTGCACCCGGACGATCTGACCAGCCTTGAGGATCTGTCGAAATTTCCATTCACGGTGAAGGACGATCTGCGCCAGAACTATCCGTTCGGCATGTTCGCGGTGCCGCGCGAGAAAGTGGTGCGGGTGCATGCCTCTTCCGGCACCACCGGCAAGCCCACCGTGGTCGGCTACACCCAGAACGATATCGACATGTGGGCCGAGCTGATGGCGCGCTCGACACGGGCCGCCGGCGGTCGCCCAGGCGATATCGCCCATATCGCCTATGGCTATGGCCTGTTCACCGGCGGGCTGGGCGCCCATTACGGCGCCGAGCGGCTCGGCTGCACGGTGATCCCCATGTCCGGCGGCCAGACCGAAAAACAGGTGCAACTGATCCAGGACTTCAAACCGTCCATCATCATGGTGACCCCGTCCTATATGCTGGCCATTGCCGACGAGTTCGAGCGCCAGGGGCTGGATGCGCGCGAGAGCTCGCTGCGGATCGGCCTGCACGGGGCCGAGCCGTGGACCGAATCGATGCGCCGTGAGATCGAAACCCGCTGCGGCATCGATGCCATCGATCTTTACGGCCTCAGCGAAATCATCGGCCCCGGGGTCTCGTGCGAATGCATCGAAACCAAGGACGGGCTGCATGTCTGGGAGGATCATTTCTATCCCGAGATCATCGATCCCGATACCGGCGCGGTGCTGCCGGACGGCGAGGAAGGGGAACTGGTGTTCACCTCCCTGACCAAAGAGGCGTTCCCGATCATCCGCTACCGCACCCGCGATCTGACCAAGCTGCTGCCGGGCACGGCGCGCTCCATGCGGCGGATGCAGAAAGTGACCGGGCGCACCGACGACATGATGATCATCCGCGGCGTCAATGTGTTCCCCTCCCAGATCGAGGAACTGATCCTGAAAGACGACCGATTGTCGCCGCATTACGTGCTGGAAATCGGCCGCAAGGAGCATCTCGACACCCTGACCGTGAAGGTCGAGATCAAACCCGATCTGGCCAAAGCCTCGGCAATGGAGGTGGCGACCTGCGCCAATGATCTGAAGCACCACATCAAGTCGTTCATCGGCGTCACCACCAAAGTGTCGATCGTTGGCGAGGGCGAGGTGCCGCGTTCGATGGGTAAGGCGCAACGGGTGATCGACAAACGATAGCCAAAGCCCTTGAGCGCCATTGGCGGCGGAAAACGGCTTGGAAATATGCTGAATATGTCCGGCGCCGATTTCCTTGCCACTGACACTCAATGACTTGGGCTGTTCTGCTTCGGCCGATCCTACGCTACGGATATTCTGCCGATCCTACCCACCCCGCTCCCCCTCCCCACCGCCCTCAGGGAGTGTGACTTAAGGGCGGTGGGAGGGTGAGCGGAGGCTTTTTAAGGATAATCTGTTTTGTCCGCCTCTAGCGGTATTTCCAGATATGCCATTGCTCGAACAGCCGCTTGGCCCAGTGCAGGATGCGCATCTGAGGCAGCATGATCGAGCGGCGTTCGCTGCGCCAGACCATCGAGCCCCGGTTGAGGCTGTCGATGATGCACAAAAGCTCGG
>PKTQ01000361.1:0-363 GCA_002869085.1 Hyphomicrobiales bacterium
CGCGCCGCGCAGGACAGTTGATCAGGCGGTGAAGGTGAAGCGGAATCTGGGCCAGGCGCTGTCGTCATAGGCATCGAAGCGCTCGAAGCTCTGCCGCTTCAGGCCGCGTGTTTCAAAGCGCATGATTTCGCGCTCGCTCAGCGCCCAGGGCGGGCCATCGGAATGCTGATGCGGGGCGCGGCCGCGGCAGACCACAAGCAGGGTGCCGCCGGGGGCGAGCAGGCCGGAAATCACGTCGATCGCCTGTTGACGCACTGATTCGGGCAATGCTTGTAAGGTATAGATTTCATTGATGAATTGAAACCGCCCCTGCCAGGATGGCGGCAGGTCGAACAGATCGGCCGCCTGGTAGCTGACCGGGCT
>PKTQ01000361.1:368-7409 GCA_002869085.1 Hyphomicrobiales bacterium
AAGCGCGAGCGGGCCCAGGCAATGGCGGTGGGGGCGATATCTATGGCGGTGACCTGCAGCCCCGCCGCCGCCAGCGCCTCGGCATTATCGCCAAGGCCGCAGCCGATATCCAGCGCCTCTTGCGGGCCGAAGCGCCGGGCGTCCAACCAGTCCCGCAGCAGGATATGCGGCTTCAGATCGGCCCAGGATATATTGGCTTCATCGCCGCCGGCGCGGGCATAGACCTGCTCGAACCAGCCGGTAGCATCGCCCCTGGCCAGATATTCGCGCGCGATGCCGCCGCTGGGTTTGGCGCCCATTGCTCAGTCGCCGTCCGAATCGACGGCGAATTCCTTCTCCAGTTCGGCTTCCATGCGTTTGAAATCTTCCGGAACCGGCATGCCGAAGGCGCGCATTTCGCTCATTTTTTCCACCAGCTGCAGCCACAGCTCGCGCCGGTCCTCCGGCTGGTTTTCCATCTGGGTCAGCAGCAGAGAAATCTCGGCTTTCAATTCATCAAACGCCATGGCGGCAGTCTCCTTAGCCCTGTTTTTCCCATTTGCCTTCCGGGGTCTGGCGCCAATAGGTGACGTCATGCCCGGCCTCGGCGGCGGCCTTCCAGGCCGCCCGCGCCGACAATCTCTCGGCTTCGTCCGCACCGTTAAACAGATAGACCGCACGGTCAAGGCCGTTCAGTGTCGCGGCGGTGGCGCCATCGACCAGAAAGCGGATATTGGCGTCATTGGGCGCATCGTCGCCGGCGGTGAGCCAGATGGGTTGGCGTGCCTCATCGCCGTCGCCGGCGGCGCCATGGGGCAGGAAGCTGTCGTCCCGCCAGGTCCACAGCAGGCTGTTCAGGGCCTCGACACGCTCCGGAAGCTGGGTCTGCACCACCACCCGCCAGCCGCGCTCGAGGCTCCTGGCCAACAGGCCGGGCAGCACCTCATGCAATTTGCGGGTTTCGAGGTGGTAGAACAGGACTTCCGTCATTCATACTCATCCGCGATCAGGCGGTCGAGCAGACGCACCCCATAACCCGAGCCCCAGCTCTGATTGATGGCGGTGGCCGGCGAATCCATGGCGGTGCCGGCCACATCGATATGGGCCCAGGGGGTTTCGCCGACATAACGCTGCAGAAACTGGGCAGCGGTGATCGAACCGGCCCAGCGGCCGCCGATATTCTTCATGTCGGCGACTTTCGAATCGATCATCTTGTCATAGACCTCGTGCAGCGGCAGACGCCACACTTTCTCGCCCGATTTCTCGCCGGCGCTGGTCAGGCGGGCGGCCAGGTCGTCATTATTGGAGAACAGACCGGCATATTCCTTGCCGAGCGCCACCAGGATCGCCCCGGTGAGCGTGGCCAGATTGACAACGAATTCAGGCTTGTAGTCCTCGCAGGTCAGGGTAAGCGCATCAGCCAGCACCAGCCGGCCCTCGGCGTCGGTGTTGAGAATCTCGATGGTCTGGCCGGACATGGAGGTGACCACGTCGCCGGGGCGCTGCGCCTTGCCGTCGGGCATGTTTTCCACCAGGCCGATCACCCCGACCGCATTGACCCGCGCTTTGCGCCCGGCCAGGGCCGCCATCAGCCCGGTGACCGCCGCCGCGCCGCCCATATCGCCCTTCATATCGCCCATGCCGGCGCCGGGCTTGAGCGAAATGCCGCCGGTGTCGAAAGTGACCCCCTTACCGACAAAGGCCAGCATGGGCGCATCCGCGTCCTCGGCGCCGTCCCAGCGCATGATCACCAGCCGGCTGGAATTGGCGCTGCCCTGCCCGACGCCCAGAAGCGCGTTCATCTTGCGCATGCGCATTTCCTTTTCGCGCAGCACATCCACCTCCAGGCCGATATCGGCCAGTTTGCGGCAGCGTTTGGCGAATTCGGCCGGGGTCAGGCTGTTGGCGGGCTCATTGACCAGATCCCGGGCCAGGCAGACCCCGCGGGCGACGCTTTCCAGCGGTTGAAACAACTTGGCCGCCTCGGTGTGGCGGGCACAGCCGAAACTCAGGGTGGTCAGATTCTTGCTGTCCGGCTTGTCCTTTTTGGGCGGGCTTTTGTATTTTGCGAATTTATAGGCACGCAGCCGGGCTCCGAAGGCCATGCGGGCCGCCAATTCCTCGGTGGGAATCGCCAGGCCCTCGATCTCGTCGATCATCACGGCAGCGGTGCGGGAGGTGGTGCCGCCGAGCCGGGCGTAAATCTCGCCGCCGAGCTGCTCGGCATCGGTGGCGGTGAGCTTTTCCACATTGCCGATTCCCACCAGCAGAATCCGGCTGTTGCCGCGCCCGGACGGAGCCACCACCTCGACCACGCTCTTGGCCTTGCCCTTGAATTCGGAGATGTCGAGGGCGCGCGATAGCTGGCCGCCGGTCTGCTCGTTGATATGGGCGGCCATCGCGCCCATGGCGCCGTCCTCACCAATCAAAAACACCAGGGCGCCCCTTTCCGTCGGCACCGGTTTGGTGAAGTTGATTTTCATGGGTTTTTCCTTTTTTTCGGGCATGGTTTACCTTTCATCCGTGAATTCCGACCGGCCTGGCTGAAATCGGTGCAGCCCGGGCCTGGAAACTGTTGGTTAACGATATAGAACGATTGACGGCTCGAATCGACAAAAAGCGCCCCCTTAAGGTTAAATAAAACTTTAATATCAGCCTAATCGATGTAATATGCCGGCTAGTGGCGGGGTGATATGCCTGTCTGATATGCGGTGAGGACAAAACTGGCGCAACAGCGCCATATTTTGTTTCTTCGGCGCCATCACGGACAGCTCTCCCCGGACGGCACGGTAGGCGGAAACAAACAGAATCAGCAGGGGAACAGCATTGTCCGTCGGGAGTCACAGGCCGGATATGCGCGCATGATCGTCGGGGTCTTGAACCAAAGGGGGAACAAGTCTCCTGACGAGAACGTCGCATCCGTCATGCCGCGCGCATGGCTGGCCAGGCTGGCCGCCTGCGGATTAGTCGCGGCTGCCTCTATGGCGCTGGCCCCGCTCGCGGCCGAGGCGGCAACCACCGAGCGTCCAAAAGTGAAGATCGTCAAGGTCAAGAAGGGCTCGAAGGTTCTGTTCGAGTCGGACCGGATGACCTATCACCGCCGGCGCAATGTGGTGGTGGCGCTGGGCAATGTGCAGCTCTATTACGGCCCCTATGCCCTGCGGGCCGACCGCATCCAGTGGGACCGCAACCGGGATGAAGTGATCGCGCGCGGCAATGTGACCTTCCGCGACGCGACCGGTAATCTGGTGTCGGCGCCCTATGCGATCCTGGTCGATGAATTCCGCGAAGGCTTTTTGCGCTCGGTGGAGGTGATCTTCACCAATGACGCCAAGCTGGCCGCCCGGACCGCCGAACGGCATGACGGCAATATCACCATTCTCAACAAGGCGGTCTATTCGCCCTGTAAAGTGTGCGAGGACAATCCGGAAAAGGCGCCGCTGTGGCAGATCAAATCGGTGAAGGTCACCCATGATCAAGCGGCAAAGACCGTGTATTACCGCCATGCCTGGTTCGAATTTTTCGGCCAGCCGGTGGCCTATCTGCCCTATTTCTCGCATCCGGACCCGTCGGTCAAACGCCGTTCGGGCTTTCTGTTGCCGAGATTCAGATATTCAGAGCATTACGGCGGCGGCGTCACCACGCCTTATTTCTGGAATATCGCGCCCAATAAGGACATCACCTTCTCGCCGACATTCACCACCCGGCACGGCCCGCTGCTGGACATGGAATGGCGGCACCGGACCCGGACCGGCGCCTATATGATCAAGCCGACCGGTATTCATGAGTTCAATTTCTACGGCGACGATACCGGTGTTCGCAAATGGCGCGGCTCAATCGAAACCCACGGCAAGTTTGAACTGAACCGGAACTGGAACTGGGGCTGGAACGGCTGGCTGGTCTCGGACGACACCTTCCTGTCGAAATACGGCCTGTCATCGGCTTCGGATCTGATCTCGAATGTGCATCTGACCGGTGTGAGCGGGCGCAATTATTTCAACGGCGAAGTGATTCACTTCCGCGGCCTGTTGTCCACCGATTCGCAGTCCACGACGCCGCTGGTGCATCCGGTGATCGATTCCAGCATCATTTTCGATGATCCGGTGATGGGCGGCACATTGGGGCTGGACAGCAACCTCTTGAGCATGACCCGGGAGACGGGCGCGGATGTGCACCGGGCCTCGACCAATCTGCATTGGAGCCGAACCATCACCGACGGCCTGGGGCAACAATTCACCCCGTTTGTGAGCCTGCGCGGCGATATCTACAGCACCAGCCATCTCACCGCCACCAGCGGCACCGACAATGTGGCCCGGGTGATGCCGGCCATCGGTCTTGAATATCGCTGGGCCTTTGCCCGGATGCATGACTGGGGCGGCGAAACCTTCACGCCGATCGCCCAGATCATCGCCCGCCCCAATGAGACCCGGATGACCCGGATTTCCAACGAGGATGCCCAAACGGTTGAATTCGACACCCTCAACCTGTTCTCGAAGGACAAGTTCCATGGGCTCGATCGCATGGAAGGCGGCGTGCGCGCCAATATGGGCTTTCTCTACCGGCTGGACCATAATTCCGGCGCTTTCGCCGATCTGGTGTTCGGCCAGAGCTTCCATCTGGCCGGCCGCAACAGCTTCGGCGTCGATACCGGGCTGGAGCACCGCCGCTCCGATTATGTCGCCTCATTGACCCTGTCGCCATTCAGCTGGCTGTCCATGAGCAGCCGGCTCAGGGTGGATCCGAAAAAGCTGAAGCTCAACAAGCATGAATTCGACCTCACCGCCTCCTCGAGCTGGCTATGGACCAGCCTGCAATATACCAGGCTGGCGGCACAGCCGGCATTGGGTTCGACCGCAATCCGCGAGGAAATCTCGGCATATTCGAAACTCAAGCTGCATGAGAACTGGAGCGTACTCGGCTCGATGCGTTATGACATCGGCAATAAGGAGCCGGTCGAGGAAAGCCTTGGCCTTTCCTATGAGGATGAGTGCTTCCTGACCACATTCAAGGTGGAAAACACCTATCGCCGGGACCGGGATCTGAGCAAGGATCTGAAGATATCGCTGGCGGTCACCCTCAAGACCCTGGGCGAGAGCTCGGTCGGCACCACGGCCAACCGGGTTAAATAGGCTCTCCGCCTTATTTCGAGCCCGAAGCCGTGTATCTTTACCGGCGAATGGCCAGAGTTGAAATCATCAAGGAGTCACTGTTGTTTATGAAATCCACCAGCCCCACATCATCCGCCGGCCTCATCCTGTCCTGCCTGCTGCCGGTCGTGCTTGTGCTGTTCGGGCCGGCACCGGCCCAGGGACAGGCGGTGCAACGGGTGATCGCCACGGTGAATGACGAGCCGATCACCGCCTATGACCTCAGCCAGAGGGCGAAGTTTACCGCCGCCACCAGCGGCCGGCGGGTGACGCGGCAATTGAGCGGCCAGGTTCTGCAGCAGCTGATCAGCGAGAAGCTACAGATGCAGGAAGCCAAGCGGGTCGGGGTCACGGTGAGTAAAGGGGAGCTGAAAGCGGCCCTTGACGGGATTTCCAAGCGCAACAAGGTCAATATGTCCCGGCTGAAGGCTTATCTGAAAAGCCGCAATGTGCGGATGAAGACCCTGGAAGACAAGATCCGGACCGAGTTGGCCTGGGGCAGCGTAATCCGGCGGAAGTTCCGCAGGCTGGTGTCGGTGGGCGAAACGGATATCAAACTGCACATGTCGAAAACCGGCAAGGACGGGGACGACAAGGCGGGCACGGAGACGGTGCTGGAGCTGCAAAAACTCACCCTGCGCTTTACCCAGGGGCGAAACGAGATTGAGGTCAAGAACCGCATGATCGATGCGGAAAAGTTACGGGCGGCGTTCAAGACCTGCCGGCGCTGGCGGGCGCAGGCCCGGGTCTATCGCAATGTGAAAGCGCAATATATTCAGGAGATTAAACTGGCGAGCATCAATGAACCGGTGCGCTCGAAACTGGCCGAGACCCGCGCGGGCCAAGTCACCGCGCCGCAGACCACGCCTCAGGGCATCGAAATCATCGCCGTGTGCAATCGCAAGGAATTGTCGGCCGCTTCGGGTAAGCGCGAACAGGTGGTCAGCCAGTTGAAGAACCAGCAATTGAACCAGTTCAGCCAGCGGCATTTGCGGGATCTGCGCCGCGATGCGGTGATCGAATATCCCAATCAGACCGGCAAGAACCCTTATGTCCTCAAACCATCCACCAAATAGCCGCCGCATCCGGCATCGGACGGGCCGGGACGCTGGGGCGTGGAGCGCGTTGACGAGATAGTCCTATGGAGCCGATACAACCTCTTGCCCTGACCATGGGGGAGCCGGCCGGGATCGGGCCGGACATCACCCTGGCGGCCTATGCCGCCGGCCGGGACCTGCCGGATTTCGTGGTGATCGGCGATCCGGAGATTCTGCGCCGGCGTGGGGCGGCGCTGGATCTGGAGATTCCCATCGAGACGGTGGCTTCGCCGGCCGAGGCGGTTTCGGTTTTCGGGCGGGCATTGCCGGTGATCGATCTGGAACAGCCCTGCCCCTGCGAGCCGGGACGGCTCGACCCGGCGGCGGCGGCGCTGGTTACCGGAGCGATCGAGGCCGCCGTTACCCTGACCCTGACCGGCGAGACATCGGCGGTGGTTACCAATCCGATCCACAAGAAAAACCTCTATGATGCGGGCTTTGCCCATCCGGGCCATACCGAGTTTCTGGCGGCGCTGTCGGCCTCTGGCGGCGAAGCGCCCCGGCCGGTGATGATGCTGGCGGCCGGCGGCCTGAAGGTGGTGCCGGTGACGGTGCATATACCGCTGGCGGCGGTGCCGGGGGCGCTGAGCAGCGAGCTGATCGTCGAGGTGGCGGCGATCACGGCGCAGGACCTGAAAGCCCGGTTCGGAATCGGCGCGCCGCGCCTCGCCGTGGCCGGGCTCAACCCGCATGCGGGCGAGGATGGGGGCATGGGGCGCGAGGATATTGAGATCATCGCCCCGGCGATTGCGCGGCTGCGGCAGATGGGAATCGACGCCATTGGCCCGCTGCCGGCCGACACCATGTTCCACGCCGAG
>PKTQ01000242.1 GCA_002869085.1 Hyphomicrobiales bacterium
GGCGGGGCGTTCTATGTCTGGGATACCGGCATGAAACATGGCGACATCCAGTTTCTCGGCGTATCGGCCTATGCCGCCCCGCTGGTCTCGACCCTGCTGCTGATCGTCGCCGGCTATGCCGCTTTCACCTGGGTGGTGGCGCTGGCGGTGGTGGCCATGACCGTGGGCGCGCTGATCGCCGCCCGGGATATCCTGCTGGGGCACGCCCGAATAAAGAGCCCCCGTCAGACCGGCACCGGCTGACGGGCCTAAAGCGCCGGTCAATGCCGGATCATTTGGCCAGATGCTTGAACTCTTTTAGCAATTGCTCGTAAACCTCGCGCTTGAACGGGGCGATCAGCTTGGGCAGCTTTTTCATCTTCACCCATTTCCATTTGTCAAACTCGGGCTTATGGCCGTTCGAGCCGTCAATGACAAACTCTGACTCGTCGCCCAGAAACCGCATCACGAACCATTTCTGCCTCTGGCCGCGATATTTGCCGCGCAGGGCAACCCCGAGCGCCTCGTCCGGCAGATCATAGCTCAGCCAGCCTTTATATTCGGCCAGGATTTCAACCGTCTCGGCCCCGGTTTCCTCATAGAGCTCCCGCAACGCCGCCTTTTTGGGGGTCTCGCCCCGGTCGATGCCCCCCTGCGGCATCTGCCAGACATTGGGGGTCACTTCCTGCAGCCATTTCTGCGACCGGCGCCCGACCCAGACCCGCCCCTGCTTGTTGAGCAGCATCACCCCGGCGCAGCGCCGATAGGGCAGTTTCTTGAGTTTCTTGAGGTCTTCTTTTTTCGGCATGGTCGGATCCGGCGGGCTTCAATGGAATATCAGCTTAAACGGCAAATATGATCATCGTCCGTGTCAGAACCATGAAGGAAAAGCGCAATCGTCAATGAATGTCTCACCTGTAATCAGGATTTTTGATTCTGAAAAGTGGAACTGACCGGAACCAGCATGATTCCGCGCTTTTTCAGCTCTTTCGACCAATTGCTCACCAAGCTGACCGTCTGCGCAAGGCCAGTGCCGACACCGATCGCCAGCCCGTCCTCCAGCGCCCGTGTCTCCAGCCTTTTCAGGGCGGCCTTGATGCTGGCCTCGGTCTGACCCTGATCGATCACCTCATGCGCCCGCACCACATTCAGCCCGGTCTCCCTTCCCGTCGCCGGCACCCGGCTGCGCGGCGAGCTGCCGTCATCCAGATAAACAAGGCCATGGCGGCCGATCCAGTCCAGCACCGGTTTCAGGGCCGGCTCCGAGGTGGTAAACCGCGCGCCCATATAATTGGTGACCCCGAAAAAGCCGGTGAACCGGGACATCAGCCATTCAAGGCGCTTGATGTTCTCCGAGGGCGGCAGGCTGGTCAGCATGGTTTTCGGCCCGGGATCGTTATCCGGGTAGTCGAACGGCTCCATCGGCAGTTGCAGCATGATCTCATGCCCTTCGCGCCGCGCCTTGTCGGCCAGCAATTGCAACCCGGTGCCATAGGGGGCAAAGGCCAGGGTGATGTCCGGCGCCAGCCGGTTGATGGCCACATGGGTGCCTTCCGCGCTGATCCCCATGCCGCCGATCACAATGGCGATTCTGGGTTTTGCCCCGCGTCTTGCCCCCGGCTGCCTGGCATAGACCTCCGACGGGCGCTGCCCGCCCTTGCCGATGGCCGGCACATAGCCGTAAGGGGTTTTCGCCCGCAATCCGCGCTCGGAAATCGCCGCCAGTTCGGGCGTCAGCAGCTTATCGCCGCCGCTCGGCCCCGTCGGATCGATAATGCGCGCCTTGGTCATGCCGGCCGGCGCATCCTCATCGCGTCTCGGCAGCGGGCCGCGTTCGTCTTCCGCGTCGTTCTCAGCCTTCGGGGGCAGTGGGCGCTTGTCTTCGGGATTGAGCCCGGTCTTGATATCCGGCTGGTCCGGATCGATCGACTTGCGCATCGGCGATGGGGCCGCCATTGCCGGCGGCTGCGGATTGAGCGTTTGCTCGGGCGGCAGTTTCATCACCACCACCGGCTCCCCGCTCGGCGCTTCCGGGCCCAGCACCGCCAGCGCCGCGGCGCCCGCCGCGAGCAAGGCCACCAGCCCCGCCGCCAGCAACAGCCTTCCGCGCCGGCGCGGTGTAACCGGATCTGGCTCTAGCGCATCTTCATGTTCTGGGCCGGGATCATCCGCCGCCATTTATCCGCTCAACCTTCATTTCGCTGGTGAAGGAACCTCATTTAATTGCCGCTTTCGGCTCTGTGCTGTTGCTCACCTTCTCGCCCCGCAGAAGTTTCAGAGCATAGGTAAGCTGGATATCCTTGGTCTTGTCGGCCGGAACATAGGACGAGGACCCGCCGCGCTCCTTGCTCTTTTCGCTCTTCAGATGGCCGCGCAGATTGGATTCGCCTTCCGCCTGCCTGCTCTTTTTCTTCTTGGCGTCGGGGGATTCCTGAATGATATCCACATCAGGATCGATACCGCGTGCCTGGATCGAGCGGCCGGACGGCGTGTAATAGCGCGCTGTGGTCAGCCGCACCGCCCCATTGCGCCCACCGAGCGGAATGATGGTCTGCACCGAGCCCTTGCCAAACGAATGCGAGCCGACAATGGTGGCGCGCTTGTGATCCTGCAGGGCGCCGGCCACGATTTCCGAGGCCGAGGCCGACCCGCCATTGATCAGCACCACCACCGGCTTGCCGCCGGTCAAATCGCCATTGCGGGCATTATAGCGCTGGGTTTCTTCCTTGTTGCGTCCGCGCGTCGAGACGATCTCGCCCCGGTTCAGGAAATCGTCCGAAACCGCGATCGCCTGATCCAGAAGGCCGCCCGGATTATTGCGCAGATCCACGATATAACCCTTCAGGTCGCTGCCGATCTTGCGCTTCAATGTCTTGACCGCCTTCACCAGCCCCTGATGGGTCTGTTCGTTGAAGGTGGTGATGCGAATATAGCCCACATCCTTTTCGGCCCGCGAGCGCACCGAACGGATGCGGATGATGTCGCGCACAATGGTGATTTCCAGCGGTTCCTCGGCGCCCTTGCGCACCACGGTCAGCTTGATCGGCGTCTTGACCCGGCCGCGCATCTTGTCCACCGCCTGCGACAGGGTGAGCCCGACGATCGACTTGCCGTCGAGATGGGTAATCAGGTCATTGGCCTGAATGCCGGCCCGCGCCGCCGGGGTATCGTCGATCGGCGCCACCACCTTGACCACCCCCTTCTCCATGGTGACCTCGATGCCGAGGCCGCCGAACTCGCCGCGCGTATGCACCTGCATGTCCTGGAAGCGTTTCGGGTTCATATAGCTCGAATGCGGGTCCAGCGAGGTCAGCATGCCGTTGATCGCCGATTCGATCAGCTTGTTGTCCTCCGGCTCCTCCACATAATCGGTCCGGACCCGGTCGAACACGTCCCCGAACAGATTGAGCAATTGATAGGTTTTCGAACTGGTCGCGCCGATTGCATCCTGCGGCGTGATCGCCGGCCTGATCAATGTCGCTGCCAGAATGCCCAGAGCAAAGAAACTGGCTCCGGTGAAGAGCGATTTGCGCATTATCCGTTTACCCTTTCTGCATTACCGGACCACCATGGATCCGGATCGATCGAAATACCTTCTTTACGGAACTCCACATAGAGCAGCGGTTCCGTCTGTTGTTCCGAGCTTGCCAAAGCGGCGCTGCGGGCGGCGAAGTCGCCCATTGTGCCCACCGGCTCTCCCGCCAGCACGAACTGGTTCACGTCCACGCTGATTCTGTCCATACCCGCCAATAGCACATGATACCCGTTGCCGCCATCAACGATCAAGAGTTGACCATACCCGCGAAAACTGCCGGCATAAACCACCCAGCCGTCACTGGGGGAAATCACCTGGGCCTGCTTGCGGGTCTGGATGGTCACCCCCTTGGCGGCGCCGCCGCCGGCTTCCTGTTCGCCAAACAGGCGCACTTTGAGCCCCTGGGCCGGAAACGGCAGCTTGCCGCGGGTTTTGGCAAAGGGCTGCGCCGGTTTGATTCGCGACGGGGCCAGCAGGGAAACCCGGGTCGGCTTGGCAACCGATTTGGCGGTCGCTTCGGCGGTTTTCTGGTCGGCCAGGCGCTTGGCCTCCGCCGCCAGTTTCGACTGTTTCTCAAGCCGCGCGATCAGATCCTTCAGATTCCGGGCATCGCGTGACAATTTGCGGGCAATCTTGCGCTGCGCCGAAACCTCCTCGCGGGTGGTGTTGGCCAACTGCTTTTTTAGCTCCAGCAGATTGGCGATGCGCTGGCGTTCCTTTTCCAGCTCGCGGCTGTTTTCTTCCAGCCGCTGTTTTTCGCCTTTGATTTCCTCGCGCAGCCGCACCAGCCGCACAAGCTCGCGCGACAATTTATTGGCCTCGGCCCTGATTTCAGGCACGATTTTCGACAGCAGCATGGCGCTCCTGATCGCCCCCAATACATCACCCGGCTTCACCACCAGCGCCGGCGGCGGATGCTGCTCAAGCTTCTGCAGCGAGGAAAGCAGGCTCGAAAGCACTGCCCGCCGCTGGCCCAGCCGGTCGCGTAAGATACGGTCCTCAAGGCCCAGCTTCTCAAGCCGGTTTTCAGTGGCGGTCAGATGGGCTTCATGCGACTGGATACGCGCCGCCACATCCACAAGCGTCTGTGCGAGGCTCTTGCGCTCTTTGTTCAGGGTCTCGATTTCAGCTTCCAGCGCGGCCCGTTTCTCATCGGCGGCGTTGAGATCGGATTCGATTTTCTTCAGTTTCAGCGGCGCATCGGTCTGGGGTTTGGCCGTGTCGGCCGCCGGCGCCGGCGCGGCGGCGCATAGGGCCGCCAGGCCGAGCAGCAGGGCGGGCAGAAACGCGCGGCGATGAAGACCTTTTTGGACCATATTGAACCGGTTCAGGGCGCTGAAAGAACGATTTTGGCGAGTTTATACACCGGGCTGATAGGAAACCGTTAATGAAACCGCCAAACGGGGCGGCATCATGGCCGCCATTCAGCCCTCATCCCCGAATCGGCCGGATTTGAGGATGCGGGCCGCCTTTTCCCGGTGTTCCGGGGTGATATGCCCGGCGAACATCGCCAGCACCGTGGCCAGCACCGTCGCATCATCGGTAAAACCGAGCCCGGCGATCACATCGGGGATCATATCGATCGGCGCGATGAAATAGACCAGCGCCGCCAACAGCATGGCCCGCGCCCTGAGCGGCGTGCGGCTGTCCATGGCGCAGAAATAGGCCGCGATGGCATCCTCGGCGAAGGGAATTTTCGCCGCCACGCGGGCCAGCTTGCGCCAGAAGCCGCTGCGCACCCGGCGCTCATTGCGTTGCATCACCGCCGGGAGCTGCGCTTTTTCAGGATTCCAGCTTTTGATGCCGGTCGATGAATCCGGTGCCATGGGCGCTTTTCCATTCCTGAACCCTTTTGGGCTCGCGATTATTTCCGCCGTCCCCCGCCTCTCATCGGCTCGGCCGGCGGGGCAAAGGGGCCGGGATATATAAAAACATGGTGCCGGAAGGGCTTTTATGCAAGATGGTGCGGCATCGCCAGGGGGCGGTCCGGCAGGCCCGGGCCAACCGGCATTGTGACAAGATTATTTATGGGAGGTATTTATGGAATTGAACGGAACTATCAGCGCCATCGTCACCGGCGGCGCATCCGGGCTCGGCGCGGCCACCGCGCGGGCGCTGGCGGCGCGGGGGGTGAAGGTCTCCATTTTCGACGTCAATGCCGAACAGGGCGCCAAGATCGCCGATGAGATCGGCGGCGCCTTTTTCACCGTGGACGTGACCGACGAGGCCAGCATCGACGCGGCCCTGACAAGCGCCCGCGCCAAACACGGCCAGGAGCAGATCCTGGTCAATTGCGCCGGCATCGTGTTCGGCATGAAGACCGCCTCGCGTAAGCGCGACACCGGCGAAGTGCGCGCCCACGGCATCCCGGAATTTTCCCGGGTCATCGCCGTCAATCTGATCGGCGCCTTCGCGGTCGGCGCCAAATCGGCCGCCGGCATGATGGATTCCGAGCCGGTCACCGCCGACGGCACCCGCGGCGTCATCATTCACACCTCCTCGGTGGCCGCCGATGAAGGCCAGATCGGCCAGGCCGCCTATGCCGCCTCCAAGGGCGGCATCAAGGCGCTGGCCCTGCCCATGGCGCGGGATCTGGCCCGCGATGGCATCCGGGTCAACGCCATTCAGCCCGGCCTGTTCGAGACCCCGATGTTCGACATGATCACCGAGGATGTGCGCATCGCGCTCGGCAAGAGCGTGCCCTTCCCCCAACGCCTCGGCACGCCGGAGGAATATGCCGCCCTGGTGATTCACATCTGCGAGAACGAGATGCTGAACGGCGCCGCCCTGCGCCTCGACGGCGCGGTGCGCCTGGCCCCGAAATAGGGTATTTTTCCCAAGGGAAAATACCCACCGGCGAGGTGCATTGGCGAATGCCAATCACCGGCCGGGCATCAGCATTTGCTTTCACCCCATCGTCATCCCGGACTTGATCCGGGATCCATGACGCTTCACTGGCTTGCTGAAAATTGAGCAACAGATAAGGACTGGATTCCAGCTTTCGCTGGAATGACGGTTGAGCATGTTGGGGAGCGGAGAAGGCAGGATAAGCCGAATCCAAAATCAAGGCCTGCTGCCCCACCCGCCACCCTTGGGTTCACACTCCCTGGGTGGCCGGGTGGGGGAGCGGGCCGGTGCCGTTTATCACTCAAAAATGAGCCCGCCCCGCCGGAGGCCCGAGCGGAGCGAGGAATAGCCGCGAGGCATATTAAAGCCCAAGCTCACCCTCCCCGCTGCCCTTTGGTCATACTCCGGCAGTTATGGCTAAACGTCGGCAAGGACACCTCTGGACGAGGCGCAGCCGAGGACTAGCGACCAAGCGGGAGCGCAGCCCTAGCGGCGCTTGAGCGTCACAGCCCGAAGGGCGAAAAAGAGCGAGCGGGCTGGAACCGATTATCACTAAAAAGCGGGCAGGATCGGCAGACAGGTTAAATGTCCTAAAATCTATTCCATGATCTCAAAGCTGTGGGTGATGTCGGCGGTCTCCCCCAGCATGATCGAGGCCGA
>PKTQ01000134.1 GCA_002869085.1 Hyphomicrobiales bacterium
TCGCGGGTGTAGATATGGCCGCGGGTCAGCCCCAAAGAGCTGGCGGCGCTGGGGCTGTCATGCACATAGAGCAGCCAGTTGTCGGCGCGGAACGGGCGGTGAAACCACATGGCGTGATCGAGGCTGGCCAGCATCATCTGCGGGTCGAGCATGGAGGTGGCATGGGGCAGCAGCGAGGTGTCCAGAAGGGTCATGTCGGAGGCATAACCCAGCACGCATTTATGCAGCGCGGCATCATCCGGCAGGGCGCCGGTGGTGCGGATCCAGATATTCTGATGCGGCGGTTCCTTGCTGGGCTGGAGAAAATCGCGCATATGCACCGGCCGCATCTCGATGGGGCGCTCGCGCTTCCAATAATGCTGGATGCGCTCCGGCATGCGGGCAATGGCCGGTCCCAGCAATTCGCGCTCGCTGGGCAGGTCCTCGGGCTGGGGCACATCGGGCATGGGGAATTGATGCTGATAGCCGTCCTCATCCACATGGAACGAGGCCGACATGCTGAAAATGGCATGGCCGTGCTGGATGGCCACCACCCGGCGGGTGGTGAAGCTGCGCCCGTCGCGGATGCGGTCCACCTCATAGATGATCGGCACTTTGGGATCGCCCGGGCGCATGAAATAGCCATGCAGCGAATGGCAGGGGCGGTTGTCCTCGACCGTATTGGTGGCGGCGACCAGCGCCTGGCCGACCACCTGGCCGCCGAAAACCCGCTGCCAGCCGTCCTTGGGACTGACACCGCGAAACAGATTGAGCTCGAGATGCTCCAGATCGAGAAGTGAGATCAAATTTTGAACCGCGCTTGTCATGCTGGCCTCCCAATGGCAGTTTATGCTTTTCCTAGTACTGGCCCCGCGGCGCGATGTCAAAACCCGGCCGCCAAGTGTGAATTTTTAAAGAAGGACCAGCCCATGGCACAGGCGCCCGATACGGATATTGTGATTGCCGGCGGCGGCCCGGTGGGCATGGCCCAGGCCCTGGCCATTGCCGGGCCGGGGGCGCGGGCGAAGCTGTCCGTTGCCCTGGTCAATCCGCAGCCGCTCCGCGATGCCGGCAAGCCGCAAAGCGACGGGCGCGCCTATAATCTGGCCGCCTCATCGATGCGCATGCTGGCGGCGCTCGGCCTTGGTGAGGCGCTGGCGCCCCATGCGCAGCCGATCCACGACATTATCGTCACCGATGATGGCGATGGCGGCGCCCGCCCGCCGCTGTTGAATTTCGACAATCGGGACGAAACCCCGGCCGGAGCCGGCCAGCCAGCCTCCTATATCATCGCGGCTGAACATCTGAATGCCGCCCTTGCCGAGGCGGTGCTGGCGGCGCCGGCGATCGAGGTGTTTGAAGGCGAGCGGGTGGCGGCGCCGGGCGCGCCCGGGGCGGCGCTGGCGGTGCGGCTCGGCTCGGGCCGCGAGATCCGCACCCGCCTGCTGATCGCCGCCGATGGGCGGGCCTCGCCGCTGCGGGCGGCAATGGGGTTGAAATCATTGAGCTGGCCGCATCACCAGACCGCGATCGTGATGGCGGTCCAGCATGAGGAGGACCATCTGGGGCGCGCCTATGAGCATTTCCGTGCCCCCGGGCCGTTCGCGGTGTTGCCGCTGCCGGGGGGGCATCAGTCCTCGCTGGTGTGGACCGAGCGCCCTGATGAGGCCAAGCGCCTGATGGAACTTGACGACGAAGCCTTTGCGGCCGAGCTTGAGCTGCGCTGCGGCACCGAGCTTGGCAAGGTGCGCCCGGCGGGCAAGCGCTTTGCCTATCCGCTCACAGGGGTGCTGGCGCAGGATTATATCGCGCCGCGCTTTGCGCTGATCGGCGATGCGGCGCATGGCATTCACCCCATTGCCGGCCAGGGGGTTAATCTTGGGTATCGGGGGGTGGCGGCGCTGGCTGAAGTGTTGTCAGAGGCGGCGTTTCTCGGCCGGGATATCGGCGCCGTGGACGTGCTTGAAGCCTATCAGCAATGGCGGCGGTTCGATGCTATGGCGCTGGTGGCGGGCTGCGCGGCGCTGAACGAGCTCTTTGCCAATGACAACGGGCTGGTGCGGGCGATGCGGGATCTCGGCCTCGGGGCGGTGGAGCGGATCGCGCCGCTGAAGCGCTATTTCGTCAATGAGGCCGCCGGCAGCCATGGCGATCTGCCACGGCTGCTGCTGGGCGAGCCTGTATAGGCTCCGGCGCAGCGGCAGCTTTGATTCTGTCTGAGTGAAAAAGGCTCTAATTCATCAGGGTCAGCAGCGCCCGGCCCGAGCCGTGCAGCGCCACATAGCAGACACTGATAATGGTGCCGGCGATGGCCGCCAGAATCGGCAGGTTCTTGGCGGCGAGAATCGGATGGACGGCCGCCTCGGTGGCCAGACGCTGGCTGGAGCGGCGCTCGCGCCCCCAGAGCAGAACGATGAAACGGCCGGCAATGGTGAAACGGACATCGGAATAATTGCCGCTGGTGGGATTGGCCCGCTCGATGGCCATGGAAATCTCCTCGCGCTGCGATTCCGACAGAGCCCTTGAGGTTTCGAGCCCGAGCGTGTTCCAGAAACGGTTGACCACCGGATGGGATGATAGCTGTTCCATATTGCCCCTCATGCCAATTGCGNGTGCGGCCCCTGAGGATAGCCGGCGCCGCACCAGAACACCTTAGGGCAAAGACTTGAAGAGCCGGTTGAGATCGGGGATCGGATTTAGTTCAAATTGTGGCTAAATCCGCACCCCTAGCACCAGCCGGTCTGGCCGGCGGCGCGCAGGCTGACCACACGGCGCTGATTGGTGCTGGCGGTCAGCATGGACTGGGCCACGGCGCCGAGACGCGACAGATCAACGGGCTTGTGCAGAATGTCGAAGGCTTCGAAGCCGGCCGGATTGAACAGCACGTCCACCGCCCGATCGGCGGCAAGGAGGATGGCCGGCGAGCGCTTCAGCACCGGATTGGACCGGAAACAGGTCAGGAAGGGAATGCCCTCGAAAGCCGGCATATGATAATCGATCACCGAAAGATCGGGTTTTTCGCGCAGGCACCATTCCAGCGCGTCGCCGGACGAGGTGAAGATATGGACTTCGGCCGGCAGCACACCGCACAGAATCCGCCCGTAATGGCGCGCATCCTCAAGACTGCGGTCGATAACGGCAACGGTTTTACCGGCAGCGCCGGCGCCAGATGAATTGGTCATGAAAACCTCCCAGATGATAGAGCGGGCATCTCTCTTCAATCGCGCAAAGCTGCGCCGGAAAGAGGATGTGTTATGTCCCGAATTGACGCGAGCATAGCGCCAAACCCTTAAAAATTCGGTGTCACCGGCGCGAAAAAGCGCCAGACGCGGCACCGGCGGCGGCGCGGGGGCGGATGGGATAATTGCTCTGGGATGCGGCCGGGGGCTTTGGCAGAAGAAACGCCCCGCGCGGCGGCGATGAAGAAAGGCTGGTCGGAGTGGCAGGATTTGAACCTGCGACCCCCTCGTCCCGAACGAGGTGCGCTACCAGGCTGCGCCACACTCCGATGCCTTGGTTCGGGGGGTGTTATAGCGCCGGGCGCGGGAGAAAAGCAAGCGGTTGATTTGGCTTCTTTGCACTCTGCCCCGTTGCGCCGCGCAGATGAAGGGGCTATATGAAGCGCGAGCCGCGATGGGGCGTAGCCAAGCGGTAAGGCAACGGGTTTTGATCCCGTGATTCGCAGGTTCGAATCCTGCCGCCCCAGCCACGCCGCCGCTCTGTCCGAAATCGCTTCACCCCTTTTCCCGGCCCCGGCGCAAACTCAGGTTTCGGGCGGCACCGTCTGGGCCGCCGCGCGCTCGCGCAGCACCACAAACAGGCCCGACAAGGCGATGATCAGAATGCCGATGGCGGCGAGGCCGCCCGGCAGGTCCTGAAAAATCAGCCAGCCGATCAGGGTGGCGAAGGGAATCTCAAGATATTGCATCGGCGCCAGGGTGGCGGCGGGCGCGTGGCGCAGCGACCAGGTCATCAGCAGATGGGCGGTGACGCCGATCAGCCCCAGAGCGGCCAATAACAGCCCGTCACGCAGCGCCGGCAGCGCCAGATGCATGATCGGCGGCTGCCAGGGGGCGGCGGCAACGTGGAGCAGGCCGAGAATGGCCACCGCCATCAGGCCGCTGACGGCCTGCAGGCTAATGGGGTTGGCCGCGCGGGCGATCTGGCGGGTGACCAGCATGAAGAGCGCGAAATCAACGGCAACGATCAGCGGCAGCAGCGCCGCGGCCCCGGCGGTCTCGAAGCTGGGCTGGATGACCAGCAAAGTGCCGGCAAAGCCGACTAGACAGGCGATCAGCCGCCGCGGCCCCACCACTTCGCCCAGAACATAGCGGCCCAGCAACAGCAGGATGAACGGCATGACGAAGGCGATGGCCACCGCATCGGCGAGCGGAAGAAAGCGCAGGGCGCTGAACATGGCGCCGATACCGGCGATGTGCAGCACGGTGCGCAGCAGAGTGAGCCATAATATCCGGGGCGGCAGACGCAACAAATGGCCCGACCACAGGGCAATGGGCAGCAGCAGCGCCGCCTGCACCGCGAAACGCACCAGCAGGAGCTGGCCCAGCGAAACGCTGCCCCCCAGCAACTTGGCGATCGCATCGCCCAGGGGGGCGAGGATGCAAAAGCCGAACATCAGCACAATGCCCAGCACGGGCCGGTCGGGTCCGTGCATCAGCAATGGCCCTGCCGGGGGTGGCTCACGCCGATCCGTTCAGCATTTCGGCCGCCGCCTTGACCGCCCCGTAAGCGGCGGCGATGGCCAGGCCGGCGCCGCAGCGCTGGCGCACCCAGTCCTGATGGGCGAGCACCGCCCCGGCGGCGAACAGGCGCGGGTTCACCGGCGCGCCGGCGGCGTCCAGCGGGCGGAACTGCGCGTCCGTCTCGAGGCCGGCCCGGTTGAGCTGATGGCCGCGCGGGTCGAGATAATCGCGCCGATACCAGTTGTCGCGCCCCGAAGGCTGGACCACCGGCAGGCCGAGCAGGGTTTCACGCAGACCTGCCTGGTCGGCATAGAGCCCGCCGGACAGAAACCGGCCGGTGGCGAGCAGGGTGGCCCTGGCGGAAATTTCCAGATCCTCAAGCGGCCCCTGCAGATGATGCACCGCGCCGTCCGCGCCGAGCTCGCTGCGGCTCACCTTGAGCTGTGGCACCAGCACCAGACCGCGCCGGGGCAATTCGCGCTCGAACATTTCGCGCAGGCGAATGCCCGGCACGGCGGGGGGAATGGTGGGAATTTCAAACAACCTGGCGCCGATGCGCCTTTCCATGTCGGCATGAACTTCGTCCGGCGCATGCATGCCCAGCACGGCGGGCAGGCCCACATATTCGGCCCCGTCCAGCACTGCGCGGATTTTTTCGGCCAGGGGCTCGCGGCCATGGGGCGCCTCGAGGCTGCGGGCCAGCACTTCGGGGTAGAGCTGCTGGCCTTCGAAACCGGGGAACTCGATGCGGCAGACGCTGAGCGCCGGCCAGGAAGCGGCGAAATTCACCTTGAACTCGGTGGCGCTGAAGCCCTGCAGGCCGGGAAAATCGACGATCAGGGTTTTGGCGCCGGTGCGAAAGGCCTCCACCCCCGGCAACATGGTGGCGGGCACCGACAGGGTCGGCTTGGCCACCCCTGAGGGCAGCAGGGCGGAAAGATTGTGATCGCCCGGTTTGGAATAGGCGATGCCCATATCGGAAATGGCGTCGGTGAAAATTTCAAAAGCTTCGCGAATCTCGTCATTGCCGAGCCGGGCGAACGGGTGAGCGGGCTCGGCTTCGCGCAAGGCATCGAGGCCGGCCCAGGGCTCGTCCAGCACCCGCCCGTCCATCACCCCAAGCAGATCGAAATAGCCGGTGGTGTAGGCAATCGCCCCGGTGTGGCCCAATTGGGCGGTGTCAAGGCCCCGGCGCAGGGCGAAAATGGAAGCGGCAAAACCGGCGAGGCCGGCGCCGATAATGGCCAGGCCGGTTTCGACCCGTCTCAGCTCGCGTTTCATGATGCCCTCCCGGAACCGGGTTTTTTCGCGCCCAGCAGATCGAGCCCGGTGAGGCCGCAATGCAGGGTTTCGGCCAGCTCCATCTGCGGCAATTGCCGCCCCCACAGCACCGGGCGCACGCCCTTGAAGCGTTCGGTGACGAAATCGCGCATCAGCTCAAGCCCCTCGGGCGAATCGTAAATGCCGCGATCATAGAGATGCGAGGTGACCCGCATGGCGCAGAACGCCCCCTGACAGGCGCCCTTGCCGACCCGGCTGCGCAGGGCGATGGCCTGCAGGCTCATATGATGTTCTGATCCCGGCGCGTCGCTGACAATGGCGTCGACCGCCGATTGCGGGGTCATTTCGCATTCACACAGAATCATGTCGGAGGCATCGGCGCGCTGGTACCAGTCGCGGGCGGCAAAACCGGGTTCGGTCCAGCCGACCGCGTTCTCGGTCGGCAGGGGCACGGTGTGGGTGGCGCAAGGCGCGCTGTTGCCAAGGCGCTGGGCCACCAGATCGCCGGTCTTTTCCGCCATCAGCCGGAAGGTGGTCAGCTTGCCGCCGGCAATGGTGACGAAATTCGAGAGATTCTGATCCTCATGGGTGATCAGCGAAAAGCCTCGGCTGGCCTTGCGCCCGTCCTCGGCGGCGCCGGAGGCCATCAGCAGCGGGCGCACGCCGCTGAAGGCGCGGATGAAGCGGGTGTCGGCCAGGGGCGGCATCATCACCGCGCCCTCGGCCAGAATCTTGTCCACCTCGGCTATGGTGGGGCGGGCATCGTCCGGGTCCTCGATGGTCACTGACGAGGTGCCGAGCAGGGACACGGTGCCGCCCGGCACCAAAATGTCGCCGTCGCCCGGCAGGCGCAGGCGATTGACGACGCGCTGGCTGAGTCTCGTATTGCTGACGATCAGCGTGCCCTTGGAATAGATGAGATTGACATCGGCGCAGCCGGCAAGGCGGGCGATGTTCATGGCCCAGGCCCCGCCCGCATTGACGATTTGCCTTGCGGATATCAGCACTTCCTCGCCGCTGCGCAGATCGCGGCAGCGGGCCGCCTTAAGCTCGCCCCCTTCGATATCAAAACCCTCGACGCCCATATGAGGCAGGAAGTCGCCGAAGCCCAGCCGTCTGGCGTGATTGACGTTTTGCAGGGTCAGGCGAAAGGGATCGACCGTGGCGTCCGGCACCTGATAGGCGGCATAGACCTTCTCCGACAGCGCCGGTTCCATCTTGCGCGCCTCGGTGGGCGAAATTTCCTCGCACGGAATGCCGGCCACGGCGCAATGGTCCGGGAAGCGGGCGGCGAATTCAGGATCGTCCCCCTCGACGGCCACGAACAGGCCGCCGCATGGGTCGATGCATTCGGGCGCCAGACGCTTCAGCAACTCGCTCTCGGCCCGGCATTCGGCCGCGGTTTCGGCATCGGCCGCCACATAGCGCCCGCCGCTGTGCAGCAGGCCGTGATTGCCGCCCGAAGCGCCGGCATTGAGATCCTGCCGGTCGATCAGCAGGCTGTGAATGCCGCGCAGGGCCAGATCGCGCATGATGCCGGTGCCGGTGACGCCGCCGCCGATGATCAGTACTTCGGTTTCATAATGGCGCTTCGCGCCTTGATGCCCGCTCATGTTTCCAGTCCTATCCCGGCCAGATCCGGTCCAAGATATTTGCGCTCGTCCGGACCCAGAATGCCCAGCGACAGGCAGATCAGGGTCCAGAAATGCACCACCCGGTATTGGCCGCCGTAAAATTCGCCCAGATCCTCCATCTGCGAGTGGCAGTTATGGCAGGGGGTGAGCACGTAATCGGCCTTTGTGGTGGCGATCTGATCGAATTTGCGCCGGCCATAGGCGCGGCGCTGCTCGCTCATGCCGGCCTGCAGGAAGCCGCCGCCGCCGCCGCAGCAATAATTGGCATTGCCGCCGGGCTGCATGTCGATGAAATTGTCCTCGCCGACCAGCGTCCTGGCCACGAAGCGCAAATCATCGGCCACCGGATCGCCGATTGATTTGCGCACCAGCTGGCACGGGTCCTGAAGGGTGAATTTCAGATTGTCGCGATTCCAGTCGGAATTGACCGGTAATTTGCCTTCGCGGATCCATTTTGCGTAATAGCTGACCAGGCTGCCGGCCTCGAAATCGGCCTTGAGGCCGAAGCGCTCGACCCCTTTCCAGATGGTGTAGAAGGAATGGCCGCATTCGGTGTTGATCCAGGTCTTGCAGCCCAGCTCGTTAATGGCATCGACCCGGGTTTTCACCATCTGCTTCCACAGCTCGTCATCGCCGGTGAACATGCAGAAATTTTCCGCCGCCCAGCCTTTGGAGGCATAGGTCCAATCGGCGCCGACATAGTCGAAAATCTTCCACAGGGGCGCCAGTTCCTCCGGCTCGGCGGCCGGCTCGCGCGAGTTCTGGTTGATGATGAACTCGGCGCCCTTCTTGTCGACCGGCACCTTGATGTCGGCAAAGCGCCGGTCACTGCCGCGCAGCTCCTCGGCGGTCTCCTCGACGATTTCGACGAAATCCTCCGAGCGCACGCCCATGGCGCTGGTGCTGACATCGCGCAATTGCGCATCGCAGGAGCGCATGATGCCCTTCGGCACCTTTGCTTTGGGCCAGTTGCTGCGGGCGGCGGCCACCAGTACCGAAACATCGATGCTCATGGGGCAGACATATTGGCAGCGCTTGCACTGGGTGCAGGTCCAGACCCAGGGGGTGCGGGAGAGCTCCTCATTCAGCCCCAGCATGGCCATGCGGATGAAGCGGCGCGGGTCCATGCCGTAAAAGCCCGAGGCCGGACAGCCCGAGGCGCACAGGCCGCAGGCAATGCAGGATTCGAAGCTGGCGCCGCCCGGCAGCAGCTCATGCGCCAGCTTTTGGAAATTCATCACTTCCATCTGATCAATGTCTTGGCCGCTCATCATGGTTCGTTCCCGCCTGTAGTGCTAGCCTCCCGACAGGGTGCGGCGGACCGCATCCTTCCAGCCGGCATATTTACGCGCCCGCTCCCCGGCATCCATGGCCGGCTCGAAGCGGGTTTCGCGCGCCCAGTCGGCCGCGAAGGCCTCCGGGTCCGGATAAAGCCCGCATTTCAGCCCGGCCAGATAGGCCGCGCCGAGCGCAGTGGTCTCCAGCACCGCCGGCCGGTCGACCGAGGCATCGAGGATGTCGGCCAGGCGCTGCATGGTCCAGTCGGAGGCGACCATGCCGCCATCGACCCTGAGCACAGTCTCGCCGACGCTGCCGCTGTCGCCGCGCATCGCCTCCAGCAGATCCCGGGTCTGATAGCACACCGCCTCAAGCGCGGCGCGGGCAAACTCGGCCGGGCCGGCGCCTCTCGTGAGGCCGAACATGGCGCCGCGGCAATTGGCGTCCCAATAGGGCGCGCCGAGGCCGGTGAAGGCCGGCACCAGATAGACCTGCTGATTGGGATCGGCGGCGGCGGCCAGTTCGCCGGAGCGGGCGGCATGATCGATCAGCCCCAGGCCGTCGCGCAGCCATTGCACGGCGGCGCCGGCGATGAAGATCGAGCCCTCCAGGGCATAGACCGGCTTGCCGTCAATCTGATAGGCGATGGTGGTGAGCAGACGGTTCTTGGAGCGCACCGCCTGATCGCCGGTGTTGAGCACCGCGAAACAGCCGGTGCCATAGGTGGATTTCA
>PKTQ01000008.1 GCA_002869085.1 Hyphomicrobiales bacterium
CGCAGCAGCGGCAGGGGCGCAAAGGGCTCCAGCGCCTCGGAAAACACCACCGGCCCGGCGCCGGGGCCGCCGCCGCCATGGGGGGTGGAGAAGGTCTTGTGCAAATTGATATGCATGGCATCGACGCCCAGCCCCGCGATGTCGGCCCGGCCCATCAGGGCATTGAGATTGGCGCCGTCGCAATAGACATAGCCGCCGGCCTCATGCACCGCATCGGCAATGGCTTTCAGATCGCGCTCGAACAGGCCGCAGGTATTGGGATTGGTGACCATGATGCCGGCCACATCCGGCCCCAGCATTTCGCGCACCGCCTCCACCCGCACAGTGCCATCGGCATCGGCCTTGACCGGCCTGACCTTATAGCCCACCAGGGCGGCGGTGGCCGGGTTGGTGCCATGGGCCGATTCCGGCGCCAGCACGATCTTGCGCACATCGCCGCGCGCCTCATGGGCGGCGCGAATGGCGGTCATGCCGGCCAGCTCGCCATGGGCGCCGGCGCGCGGATTGAGGGTGACCGCAGGCATGCCGGTAATGGCGCACAGCCATCCGCCGAGAGTGTGCAGCAGCTCCAGCGCCCCCTGCACGGTGGATTGCGGCTGCAGGGGATGAATGTCGGCAAAGCCCGGCAGGCGCGCCAGTTTCTCATTGAGGCGCGGATTGTGCTTCATGGTGCAGGAGCCGAGCGGATAAAGGCCGCTATCAATGGCGTAGTTCTTCTGGCTGAGGCGCACATAATGGCGCATGGTCTCCGGCTCGCTCAACCCGGGCAGATCGGGGGCGCTGTCCTCTATCAGCCCGTCCAGCGGGCTGGCCAGCCCTTCGGGTTCGGGCATGTCGATGCCGCCTTCACGCAGCCCGTCCATTTCGAAGATCAGCTTTTCCTCGATCTGCAGGCCGCGATTGCCGGTGAGGCCGGTGCGGGTTTCGGCGCCGGCATCCGCGGCGCGTGTCTGGCGTCCCTCGCGGTTCATGACAGCACCTCCTTCAGGGCGGCGGCAAAAGCCGCACGATCAGCGGCGCTGTTGATTTCGGATGCGGCGGTGATCAGCAGATCATCGAGCCCGGCGCCGGGATAGAGCCGCGAGGCCGGCACCCCGGCAATGACCCCGCGCTCGGCCAGTTGCTCGGTGATCCGGGCGGCATCGCCCGGCAATTGCAGGGTGAACTCGTTAAAGCAGGTCTTGTTCACCAGCCGCACGCCCTTAACGGCGGCAAGCTCATCCTGCAGCCTGAGGGCGTTTTCATGATTGAGCCGCGCCAGCTTGCGCAGCCCCGCTCCGCCCAGCAGAGTGAGGTGAATGGAAAAAGCCAGCGCGCACAGGCCGGCATTGGTGCAGATATTACTGGTGGCCGTGTCGCGGCGGATATGCTGCTCGCGGGTGGACAAAGTGAGCACGAAGCCGCGCCGGCCCTCGGCATCGACGGTTTCGCCGCAGATGCGGCCCGGCATCTGGCGCAGATGTTTTTCGCGGATGGCGAACAGGCCGAGATAGGGACCGCCGAAACCGACCATATTGCCGATGCCCTGGCCCTCGCCGCAGACAATGTCGGCGCCCATGGCGCCCGGGCTGCGCAGCAGTCCCAGCGACACCGGCTCGGTGACCACCACCACCAGCAGCGCGCCCGCTTCATGGACCTGTTCGGCGAGCGCGGAATAGTCGCGCACGGTTCCGAAAATATCCGGGTTCTGGACCACCACGCAGGCGGTGCTCGCATCGATCTCACCCAGCGGATCATCGGCGGCGCCGGGCTCAGGCGCGGCGCTTGCCACCTCGACGCCGGCATAGCCGCCCAGAGTGCTGGCGACATCGCGGTAATGGGGGTGCAGATTGCCGGACAGCAGCGCCTTTTTGCGCCGGGTGACGCGGGCGGCCATCAGCACCGCCTCGCCGCAGGCGGTGGAGCCGTCATACATGGAGGCATTGGCCGCCTCCATGCCGGTCAGGCGGGCGACCTGGGTCTGGAACTCGAACAGCACCTGCAAGGTGCCCTGGCTGATCTCCGGCTGATAGGGGGTATAGGCGGTCAGGAATTCCGAACGCTGGATGAGGTGATCGACCGTGGCCGGCACATGATGGCGATAGGCGCCGCAGCCGACGAAGAAGGGGCCGTCGCCGGCGGCGCGGTTGCGGGCCGCCATGGCGCCCATAATGGCTTCGACCTCCATTTCGCCCCTGGCGGCGGGCAGCTCGTCCAGCCCGGCCTTGCGGGCGGCGGGCGGAATGTCGGCGAACAGATCGTCGATGCCGGACACGCCAATCCGCGCCAGCATGTCCTGCCGGGTCTCATCCCCGTGCGGCAGATATCGCATGGGTCCTACAGCTCCGCCAGATGGGCCTGATAGGCGGCCTCGTCCATCAGATCGTCAAGCTCGGATTTGTCACTGACGGACAAGCGCATGAACCAGCCGCGGCCGACCGGATCCTCGTTGACGAGGCCGGGCTCGCCTTCGAGGTCGCCATTGACCTCCAGCACCGCGCCGCTGATCGGCGCATAGACCTCGCTGGCCGCCTTGACCGATTCGACCACCGCGGCCTCGTCGCCGCTGGCAAATTCCGCGCCGATCTCCGGCAATTCGACGAACACCACATCGCCGAGCTGTTCCTGGGCGTAGGCGGTGATGCCGATGACGGCGCTGTCGCCCTCAATACGGATGAATTCATGATCCTTGGTATAGCGTGTGTCGCTCATTTTTCTAATTCCCCCTCTGGCAATGTTAAGGACGGTAATAATTGTTCGGAACAAAGGGCATGGCGGCGACCCTGGCCGGCAATGCCTTACCGCGCACCATCAGATTGACGCCGGTGCCCGGCGCGGCGAACTCGGACGCCACATAGCCCATGGCCAGCGGGCCGCCAAGCGTGGGGCCGAAGCCGCCGCTGGTAACCTTGCCGATCACGGCGCCGTCCGGGCTGGTGATTTCAGTGCCCTCGCGGGCCGGGGCGCGCCCGTCCGGCAACAGGCCCACCAGCTTGCGCGAAGGCCCGTCCGCGATCTGCTTTAAAATGACATCGGCGCCGGCAAAACCGCCCTCGAGCCGCCGGCGCTTGCCGATCGACCAGATGAGGCCGGCCTCTATGGGCGTGGTGGCGGTGTCGATATCATGGCCATAGAGGCACAGCCCGGCTTCAAGGCGCAATGTGTCACGGGCGCCGAGGCCGATGGGGCGCACATCATCCGATTGCAGCAGCGCCCGGGCCAGCCCCTCGGCCTTTGAGGCCTCGACCGAAATTTCAAACCCGTCCTCGCCGGTATAGCCGCAGCGGGAGATAAATAATTTGCCGAAATCGCTGTCGATCTCGCGCATGGACATGAAGCTCATGCCGGTGCAGCGGGTATCGGCGCAGTTTTTCAACACTTCGGCCATCACCCCGATTGCCTTTGGCCCCTGCAGGGCGAGCAGAGCCCGGGTTTCCAGCACCTCAAGCCTTGGAAGATTGCCCAGAGAGGCGCCGATATGCTGAAAATCAGCGTCCTTGCAGGCGGCATTCACCACCAGAAACAGGCGCTCATCGCCCAGCATGTCTTCCAGGCGGGTGACCATCAGATCATCGAGAATGCCGCCTTCGTCATTGGTGAGCTGGGTGTAGCGCATGCGCCCGGGCTTCAGGGCGGCGATCTCGCCCGGCACCAGCTTCTCAAAAGCGGCGATCACCTCGCGCCCCTCCAGGCGGGCCTGGCCCATATGAGAGACATCGAACAGGCCGGCGGCGGCGCGGGTGTGATTATGCTCGGCGACGATGCCGTCCGCATATTGGATCGGCATCTCGTATCCGGCAAAGGGTACCATCTTGGCCCCGAGGCTGCGATGAAGCGAATCCAGCGGTGTGTGTTTTAGCGGCGTTTCGCTCATGTTCTCTTTCTCCCGTAACAGCTCCGACAACCCGGCCGTAATGACCGTTTGCCCCCTCTGTCACGGAACCTGAGAGATTTGGCCCATATGCCGCAAAATCAGCGGCAACGGGCTTACGCCTTCGGTGAGCTTCAAAAATCAAGAAGCTGCTTTCCAGAGCGCCATCCTTTTGCGGTCCGTTTGCCTGAGAGTTTCCGGGGCGGTTGCTCCTTCGGCGCCGGATCGCTGATCCGGTCTCTCCCGCAAGATTCATATGGCTATAATAATGTCCGCCAGAAGCGGACTTTATGCGCTTCATCATAAATATGCCGCTTGGCGAGTCAACAGATTCGCATCCCGCGCCGGCATCACTTCGGCTTGATCGACGGCATAAGCCCCGCGCCAGGGCGCCGGATGATTGACGCGGGCGCCGATTTGGCTATGTTGATGTTTCGGGGGAGCCTAGGGGAGGTTCAGCATTGTCATTTGGTAGCGGATCGATGGCCCGCAGAAAATCAGGCCGGTTGCCGGTGTGGTTTGCGCTGCTGTCCATGTTTCTGCAGGTGGTGTTTTCGGCCGAGCATGCCTCGGCCAGCGCCGCCGCCACGGCGATGGGCGGGTCGGCGGGCCTGCCGGTGGGCTTTCTTCAGATCTGCACCGCCGAAGGATTGGTCAGACTCTCCCCCCCGGGCGACAATGAGAGCGGATCCGGCGCCAAGGGCGGCGAAGCCTGCGCCATTTGCGGCGTCGCGGCGGTATCGGGCGCAGCCGAAATACCGCTGCCGGTCCTGCCGGCGGCGCTGACGGACTATGTCCACCTCATTTTCGTCCCGGCGCCCGCGGCCGCTGTCCAATGGGCTGCCCCTCCCGCCGCTTATAGCTCGCGCGCCCCTCCTGTCAGGCAAATTTTCCCAGTTTGAAAATTTGAGATTTTACGGCCAGAGCCCGGCGGAACGCGTCTGCGGCAAGCTGCCCCTGACAGAGAAGAGAGACGAGAGCATGAAAAAGATTCATTCGATACTTGGCGGCTGCCTGGCCGCCGCCCTGACCCTGGCCAGCGCTTTTGCGCCGGCGATGGCGGCGGAGAAAGTGCAGGTCAGCACGCCGCCCCTGCATTCGCTGGTCAGCATTCTGCTGGAAAATGTGGACAAGCCGGGGCTGCTATTCGCCAGCCAGCAGGAGATGCAGCGCCCGGTGATCGCGCCGGAAAGCTATAAGCGCATCAAGGGCGCCAGCCTGGTGATCTGGAACGGCGCCGATTACGAGAAAGCCCTCAGCCGGGTGATCAAGGGCGAGCGGGGCCTGCGGAGCCACAGCCTGACCGTCTCCGACACCATGCCCTTGTTTACCCTGCCGGACAAGACCAGCACCGACCGTCCCGGGCAGACACGCGACATGCGGTTCTGGCTTGACCCCAAGCTGGCGCTGATGGCGATCCGGCGGCTGGCTCCGGCCCTGGTGAAGATTTATCCCGATGCCTCGTCACGCATTCTGGATAATGAGATCGCGCTGAAAAAACGCCTGAAGAAGCTGGAGCGCTCGATGCGCGCCATGCTGAAAAGCGTTCCGGGCGTGCCGCTGCATGTGCCCTATTCGGATGTGACCTATCTGGCCTGGCGCTTCAATCTGAAAGTCAGCCAGTGCCACGAGGCCGCCGGGCTGCAGGACGGCTTCAGGACCATTGCCGGCATGAACCGCTATTTCACCATGATGCATGAGATCGAAACCGCCCTGGCCCGCTGCCAGGGGCTGGACCGCAAGACCAGCTAACAGGAACGGCGCCGGGCTCTCAGGCCCGGCGCCGCCATGTCTTTATCGCCCGAACCCGCCCGGCTCAGCCGGCGCGCATCTGGGTGGTGAAATTAGTCACCTCGGCTTTCAGCTTTTCGGCCTGGCGCGAAAGCTCATCAGCCGCCGACATCACCTCCACCGAAGAATCGCCGGCATGTTTCGAGGCCTCGCTGACCTCGGTGATATTGCGGCTGACATTCTCGGTACCGGCGGCAGCCTCCTGAACATTGCGGGCGATCTCCTGGGTGGCCGAGCCCTGCTCGTCCATGGCCACGGCGATGGCCGAGGATGTGGCATCCACCTTCTTGATCACCTCGGCAATGTCGCTCATCGAAACGACGACCTGACGGGTGGCGTTCTGGATTTCCTCGACCTGGGCGACGATCTCCCCGGTGGCCTTGCCGGTCTGGCCGGCCAGTTCCTTGACCTCATTGGCCACCACGGCAAAGCCCTTGCCGGCCTCACCGGCTCTGGCCGATTCGATGGTGGCGTTGAGGGCCAGCAGATTGGTCTGATCGGCAATATCCGAGATCATCTGAATCACGTCATTGATGCGATCGGCGGTTTCGGCGAGGCTTTGAATCTGCGCGCCGGTGCTTTCCACATCCACAACCGCCTGCCTGGCGGCGCCTGACGCCTCGCGGACCTGGTGGTTGATTTCGGAGATGGAGTGGGTCATCTCCTCGGTGGCGGCGGCCACGGTCTGCACATTGGACGAGGCATTATCGGAGGCCGAAGACACCTCGGCCGAGCGCTGGCTGGTCTCTTCGGCGATGCCGGACATGGCCTGGGCGGTGGCGTGCAATTGGGTCGAAGCGGCCGAGACATTCTCGACAATGCCGCCGATGCTGCGGTCGAAATCAGCCGCCAGCGCTTCCATCAGCTCCTGGCGTTCCTTTTCGGCGCGGGATAGCTGCTCTTCTTCCCGGGCGGTCATCTCCTCCAGCTTGGCCAGATTGCCCCTGAGCACAGCGAGGGCTTTCGCCACCATGCCGAACTCGTCGCCGCGCTGGTCCGAAAGGCTGAGAGGCGTGGTGAGGTCTTTCTCGGTCAGGGTTTTGACATCGCTCAATAAATCATTGAAATTGCGCCGGACCAGCAGATAGGTGACGACAGACAGCGCCACGAAGCCGACAAAGCCGATTAGGCTGATGACCAGGATGAAGCTGATCAGCGAGGAATTGTCCTCGCGCATGCGATCGGCGGCAAGTGTTTGGGCATTCAACTGCCGGGCTATTTTTGCAGAGCCGAGTTTGACCAGTTTATCTACCGCCTCGCCGATGGCGGCAGCCTTTTCGTCAAAGGCCGACATCATCTTGTTGCCGCCGGCCGGGCCGTTGCCCACATAGGCCTCAGCCATGCTCTTGCCCACCTTGTAATA
>PKTQ01000179.1 GCA_002869085.1 Hyphomicrobiales bacterium
CCCTACAGCCCCACCAGCGGCCAGTAGAGTCCCGCCGCCAGCAGCAGGATGATGGTCGACATGATCGCCATTCGAAAGCCCACCGCCAAAAAGTCGGTGGTTTTCAGATATCCCGACGCATAGACGATGGTGCAGGCCGGCGTGCCGATCACCGTCAGATAGGCGAAGGCCGAGGAGATCGCGGTGATGAAGCCGAGCAGGATCGGGCTTTCCCCGGCCGCCTCGGCCATGTTCAGCACGATCGGCCCCAGCACCGCCACCGCGGCGCCGTTGGACATGGAATTGGTGACCCCGGTGGTCAGCACCGACAGCGCCGCCCATAGCGGCAGGCCGGAATCGGCCCCCAGCGGCTTGACCACATCGAGGAAGGAATTGGCGATCCACAGGGCCGCGCCGGTGTTCTTCATCTGCACACCGAGCGATATGGCCGCCGCATAGAGCAGCACCACGCCCCAGTTGACCCCGGAATTGATATCGTCCCAGCGCACCATGCCGATGATCAGAAAGGCGCTCGCCCCCATCACCGCAATGAGGCCCAGCCCCAGCGAATCGGAGAAGCCGACCCAGCCGACCAGGATGACGAAGAACAGGGCAATCGCCACCCAGTCGCTGTTCTTCATCGGCCCCTCAGCCCGAATCTGCTCGCGCAGCTTGACCACCGCCCGCGACAGATCCTTATGCTCCGGCTTGAAGGTGAACAGCAGAATGAGGGTCACGAAAGGTAGCTGCATCAGGAACACCGGATAGCAATAGATGATCCATTTCACGTAATCGATGATGAATTTATAGGTCTCGGGATTGGCCGGATCGTAGAAAAACTCTTTCCAATAGCCGATCATGATCGCGTTGCGCGCCCCGCCCGACGGGGTGCCGATGCCGGCGACCGAACAGCCATAGGAGATCGAAAACAGCAGCACCGCCGCAAGGCCGCGCACCGATTTCTGGTCTTCCGAGGTCAGGGTGATCAGGGTGATGGCGACCGGCAGCATCATCGCCGCCACCGTATGCTCGCCGATCACCGAGGCCAGCAGACCCGAAACCAGCGAGATTCCGGCCGAGACATAAGCGGTCTTGGTGCCGGTGAAACGCACGATCATATAGGCGATGCGCTTGTCGAGCTTCTGCTTCACCACCGCCACCGCCAGCATCAGCGAACCCATGATGAACAGCACCGAATCGCTCATCAGCGAACGCGCCACGGTCGACGAATCGATCCCCAACAGCAGCACCTGCCCGGTGATGATCAGCAGCGCCACAGTCGGCAGCGGTATGGGCTCGGTGATAAACAGGATGATCGCCACCATCGACATGGTCAGCACCGTCCAGCCCTCGCGGGTCAGCCCCGACGGCATCGGCACCACCAGCAGCATCAGGGCGCAGACGGCCATGGCGATGAAAAACCAGCGTTTATACCAGAAAAAGAATAACAGGTCGCGCAGGGCGGGAGCGCGCCGCAAACGGAGACGGCCCACCCCAAGGCCGCTGCGCAGCAGTTTTGGTGGCTCCAGTCTCATGACGTGTTCTCCCCCGATTCATGCACCCGGGGGCGCTTGCCTCGCCCCATGGCGCAGGTTCATAAAACGGCGAAGAGCCGGCCGGACTCCGAGCCGGCAAAACTCGAAGACCGGGTGACTCACTTATTCATGTGAAAAGGCACCTGACCGCGGTTTCCCTCCCCCGAAGGACACAGTATCGATCTGTCGTTTCCGCCAAATCATACCCCTAGAGGACAATCTGGAGCGGGCGATGAGATTTGAACTCACGACCCCAACCTTGGCAAGGTTGTGCTCTACCCCTGAGCTACGCCCGCTCTGAAATGTCCCTGCGGGGCCAAGCCCCGCTGGTATGGGACCGTGTTATTGCGCAAAGTGTCGAAGAATGCAATAGGCAGATTCGCGATAAATTCACATCCGGGCTCAGAACGGCCCTGAAGGGAAATGCGTCATGAAAACCACCCCGCAACAACTGCTCGACCGCCTGGTCGAACTGGGAATCGAGGCCCGAACCCACACCCATCCGCCCCTGCACACGGTCGAGGAATCACAAGCATTGCGCGGCGACATTCCCGGCGCCCATTGCAAGAACCTGTTTCTGAAGGACAAGAAGGGCGCCTTCTGGCTGGTGGTCACCCTCGAGGACACGCCCGTTGACCTGAAACAATTGAAGAAACATATCGGCTCGGCCCATCTGTCTTTCGGCCGGGCCGAATATCTGCGCGACATGCTTGGGGTCGAGCCGGGCTCGGTGACCCCCTTTGCCCTGATCAACGATCCTGATGGGCGGGTCAATGTGGTTCTGGACAGCGAGATGATGGCGTTTGAGTGGATCAATTTCCATCCCCTGGTCAACACAGCCACCACCACGATCCGGCCTGGGGATCTGCTGCGCTTCGTCAAGGCTTGCGGCTTTGAGCCCCAGCTTCTTGAAGTCGCGCCCAAAGATGCCTAGTTTAGAAACTTGTAATATATCTTGGCGGAGCAACCAGATGACCGATACGAACGGGGCAGCGGCGGAGCTGATCAGCGACAGCAGCGACGGAACATTCATGGCCGATGTGATCGAGGCCTCGAAGCAGGCCTTGGTGCTGGTCGATTTCTGGGCCCCCTGGTGCGGGCCGTGCAAGCAGCTCGGGCCGACCCTGGAGAAGCTGGTGCTGGAAGCCAAGGGCGCCGTGCGGCTGGTCAAGATCAATGTCGATGAAAACCAGGGTATTGCCGGCCAGCTCGGCGTGCAGTCGATTCCCGCGGTGTTCGCCTTCAAGGACGGCAAGCCGGTGGACGGCTTCATGGGCGCCCTGCCGGAAAGCGAAATCCGCAATTTCCTTAAAAAACATGGCGGCGAGGGCTCGCCGGAAATCACCGCGGCGCTCGAAGCCGGCCAGGCCGCGCTGGAAAGCGGCGACTGGCAGCAGGCGGCAGCCCAGTTCCAGTCGGTGTTGCAGGCCAATCCCGGCGAAGCGAAAGCGGTGGCGGGCCTGGCGCGCTGTCTGCACGAAGTGGGGCAGAACGATGACGCCCGCAAGGTGCTGGCCACCACGCCGCCGGACCAGTTGAACGATCCCGACATCGTCGCGGTCACCGCCATGCTGGATCTGGCCGAGCAGGCCGGCGGCGGCGAGGACCTGGCGGCGCTCATTGCCGCCGTCGAGGCCGACCCGGACGATCAGCAGGCGCGGATCGATCTTGCCCTGGCGCAGAATGCCGCCGGCCAGCGCGAAGAGGCGCTGGAGACATTGCTGGGCAGTCTTGAGCGCGACCGCAACTGGAACGAGGATGCCGCCCGCAAGCAATTGTTGAAGTTTTTCGAGGCCTGGGGCGCCGGCGAGCCGCTGTGCAATAGCGGCCGGCGCCGTTTATCGACTATATTGTTTTCCTGATCCTCACAGCCCGGACCAAGAATTTGCCAGAACGCAGCCCCAATCTGACAGAATATTCCAGGCCCGACGACATGCCGCTGACCCTGCCGGTATTGTCGAGGCCCGGCGTTCTGTTATTGCCGCGTTTATCCTTGCCTCTGGCGGTTCTGGAGCCGCAGCACATCTCACTGGTGCGCGATGTGATCAATTCGCACAGCCTGCTCGGGGTGGTACAGCCCTGCCAGGACCAGCAGGGCGCCGCCGGGTTCGACGATCCGGATCTGTGCGAGGTCGGCTGCGCCGGCCGGGTGACCCGGTATCGCGAGCTGCCGGGCGGGCGCATCATGGTCACCCTGGTGGGCATCAGCCGCTTCGAAATTTACCGTGAAATGGACGACCGGGCGCCCTATCGGATGTTCCGGGTCAATTATACCGGCTATGCCGATGACTTCACCCCCGGCCTCGGCCAGGCCCTGGTTGACCGGGCCAAGCTGCTGGGGACCCTGAGCGCCTATCTGGAAATCAGCACTTCGAGCGCCGGCTGGCGCGAGGTCGAGAAACTGGAAAGCGAGTCGCTGGTCAATCTGCTGGCGGCCCTGCTGCCTTATGATATCGGGGAGAAACAGGCCCTGCTCGAGGCGGATGATTTGCGCTTGCGCAGTGAAATTCTGATCGCCCTGGCGGAAAAAGCCATGACCGAGGACCGGAACGGTGAGCCAAGTGTGCGGCAATAGACGCGGCTGGGCGGGCCTCATGGTCGAGCTGCCCGGCGCAGGGCGAATAAACAACCGTTTTTCTTGCGCTTGACACAGGCCGGCCGGAGGACAATAGCTTTGAGAGTAACGATATAAGGCCCTTTGGCCCCAACACTGAAATTTATGAATGGAACCCGGCCCATGACCAAACAGGACCCGCCTGCACAGGACGCTCCGACACAGGAAGCCCCCGCCAATGCGCATGAGATCGACCCGCGCCTGTTGGAATTGCTGGTTTGCCCGGTCACCCATCAGACATTGGAGTATGACCGCAAGGCCGGCGAGCTGATCAGCCGCGCCGCCGGGCTCGCCTATCCCATTCGCAACGGCATTCCCATCATGCTGGCCGACGAAGCCAGAAAACTCGACTAATCAGGTTCAGCCGGCAAGCGGCTGTCCGTTATCAATGAAGGACAAATCATCATGAACGCCTCCCCCGACCCGAAAGATCCCTGGCCCACCGAAATCAACGCCCGCGACGAGGGCCGCTCCCTGCATGTCAGCTTCGACAATGGCGAGAGCTATGATCTGACCGCCGAACTGCTCAGGGTTGAAAGCCCCAGCGCCGAGGTGCAGGGCCACAGCCCCGAGCAAAAGCGCACCGTCACCGGCAAGAAGAATGTGCGCATCAAAGCCATGCAGCCGGCCGGCAATTACGCGGTGATGATCAAATTCGATGACGGCCATGATACCGGCCTGTTTTCCTGGGAATATCTCTATGAGATGGGCACTCACCAGGAAGCGCTCTGGCAGGCCTATCTGGACCGCCTGGCCGAGGAAGGCCTGTCGCGCGACTAGGCCCGCAACGCCCCAATAACAGGCAATATGAAAGTTGAAGCTCATGGCCCTCCTGCCGTTTCGCAAACTCAGAATGGTTCTGATGCTGGCCCTGCTCGGCTTCGGCCTGGCCGGCTGCGGCATCAACGCCATCCCCACCCATGAGGAAAAGGCCAAGGCCGCCTGGTCGCAGGTGCTGAACCAATATCAGCGCCGCGCCGAGCTCATCCCCAATCTGATCGAGACGGTCAAGGGCTTCGCCGCTCAGGAAAAGGACGTTCTGACCTCGGTGGTGGAAGCCCGCGCCAAGGCCACCCAGACCAAAATCCCGGCCGACATCCTCAGCAATCCGGGCGCTTTCAAGGCCTTCCAGCAGAATCAGGGCGCCCTGTCCGGCGCCCTGTCACGGCTGATGGTGGTGGTCGAGCGCTATCCCGAGCTGAAATCCAACCAGAACTTTCTGGCCCTGCAAAGTCAGCTCGAAGGCACCGAAAACCGCATCTCGGTGGCCCGGCGCGATTATATCGAGGCGGTGCGGCTCTATAACACCGAATTGAAAACCTTCCCCGGCCGGCTCTGGGCGCAGTTCCTCTATACCGGCAACAAGCCGATGGAGAATTTCACCATTGAGGCGGAAAAAATGGCCGTGCCCAAAGTGAAATTCTGATCCCACCCATCCCATGCGATCCGCCAGGCACACCCACCCATACCGCATCGGAGCCGCCATCTGGCTGCTGGCGCTGCTATTGCCGGTGCTGGCTTTCGCCGCCGGACCGGATTTTCCGCCCCTCACCGGCCGGATCGTCGATCAGGCCGGCCTGCTGCCCCCCGCCGATGAACAGCGCCTCACCGCCAAACTGAAGGCGCTCGAGGACAAGACCACCGACCAGCTGGTGGTGGTGACCCTGAAGAGCCTCGGCGGCTATGAAATCCGCGACTATGGCTATCGGCTCGGCCGCCATTGGGGCATCGGCCAGAAGGACAAGAATAATGGCGTGCTGCTGGTCGTCGCCCCGAAAGAGCGCAAGGTGGCCATTGAAGTGGGCTATGGCCTTGAGGGCACCCTGACCGACGCGCTGACCAAAATGATCATCGAGCACAGCATCCTGCCCCGCTTCAAGGAAGGCGAAATGGCGCTCGGCATCAGGATGGGGGCCGAGGATCTGATCAAGGCCCTCAGCGGCGAGGCGGCCGGGGTCAGGAGCCGCATCGAAAAGGGGAAAAAGCTCGAGGATATGCTCTCCAATTTCATCGCCCTGGTGATATTCGGCGTGGCGATCTTCATCTTCATCTCCAGCCTGTTCGGCGGCGGCGGCTCGGGCGGCGGCGGCCGCAGAAGCGGCGGCTTCTCGGGCGGCGGTTTTTCCGGCGGCGGCGGTTTCTCGGGCGGCGGCGGCTTTTCCGGCGGCGGCGGCAGTTTCGGCGGCGGCGGCTCCTCGGGAGGGTGGTAATGGCAATTCTCAATCCGGACGATCATCGGCTCATCTCGGCGGCGGTGCGCGACGCCGAGCAGCGCACCAGCGGCGAAATCGTCACCGTGATCGCCGGATCGAGCGATGACTATCACTATATCCCGCTTCTGTGGGCGGCGCTGATCGCCCTCATCGCGCCTTTGCCGCTGGTGCTGTTCTCCGGCCTCGATGCGCGCTCTGTCTATCTGATCCAGCTCAGCCTGTTCATCACCCTGGCCCTGGCCCTGCGTCATCCCGCCCTGAAATACCGGGTGGTGCCGGCCGCCATCAAGCGCCGGCGCGCCCACCGCCAGGCCGTGGGGCAGTTCCTGGCCCAGAACCTGCACGCCACAAGGGACCGCACCGGCGTGCTGATCTATGCCTCGCTGGCCGAGCGTTATGTGGAGATCATCGCCGATGAAGGCATTGATGCCAAAATAAATCCGGGGTTCTGGGACGACGTGGTGGCGAAAATGACCGGCCATCTGAAAGCCGGCGAGATCACTTTGGGCTTTCTGGGCGCCATCAATGATTGCGGCGCGGTGCTGGCCGAGCATTTCCCCCCCGGCGCGCAGGGCGACAATGAGCTGCCCGACCAGCTTATCGAGATCTGAACGCCTCGAG
>PKTQ01000420.1 GCA_002869085.1 Hyphomicrobiales bacterium
AATCATCGACATCTTTCGCGGCGAGGCCTTGCCGGACCCGGCCGAGGCCCGCGGCGCGATCATCACCGGCTCGCCGGCCATGGTTTCGCACCGCGCCCCGTGGAGCGAGTGGGCCGCCGCATGGATCAGGGACGCGATGGCCATCGATCTGCCGCTGTTCGGGGTGTGTTTCGGCCATCAGCTGATCACCCATGCCCTGGGCGGCCGCATCGGGCCCAACCCGAACGGACGGGAGATCGGCAATCAGCGGATCGAGATGCGCGGCAATGCCAGCGACGATCCGCTGTCCAAGCTGCTGCCGCCAAGCTTTCGCGCCATGGTCTGCCACCTTGAAACCGTGTTGGAGCCGGCCCCCGGCACCGCCAGCCTGGCAAGCTCTGAGCGCGATGCGCATCAGATCATCCGCTATGGCCAGAACGCCCTTTCGGTCCAGTTCCACCCGGAAATCACCCCCGGCATCATGGCGACCTTCATCGACGATTATGACGCCGGGCTGCGCAGCGAGGGCCTGGACCCGGCGCGGCTCAAAGTCGGCCTCGCCCCGGCCGAGGAGGCGATGGCCCTGCTGAGCGGCTTTGTTAGGGCGGTGAGCCGGGATGAGGGCGGGCAGGACGCAAGCGAGCGCCGATAGAGCCCGGACATGATAAAAACCTTGCAAATCAGCCAACCCACCATGCTGAGAAAACACGGATAGCTTAAATCCCGTTCGGTGGAAACTTCGGGTTCAGGGCAAGAAGACTAAGGCTAAAACTAGATCGTTAATCAGTCTCCTGCTTTGAAGAAAGACTACACCCGAGCGATTGTTATGTCCTAAATCTTTTGCCCAAAACCAGCACGAGACATCTTTTTGTGACATTAACTATCTAAGCAGACGGAGCCAGCAGAGCATCAAGAAATCGCAAACACCAAGGTTGTTCTCTTCTGAGAACATCGACTGCAATCAATGCCTTGCACAATAACATTTGTCATTTGGTTGGTAGAACTTAAAAGTCGAACTTAATTTTTTCCATATTCAACAACGGGAATATTGAGCACAAAATAAGAACAAAAACTATGCCGTGATAGCCAAGCTTGTTAAAATACCAATCATGATAGAGTCGACCAAGCAAGCACAGTCCACCGAGCTTACCGCCGGTAGCGGTTTCACCTATGAAGATAGGGTCGCCGGGGTTTATCTGGCGAGCCTGCTCATAGAATCCGGCGCACCGAGCCTTGACGCACATATCGTCAGGCGGGTGTCGTTCCAACAATCGGCCTTTGGTCACCCACTCGATGACCTAATTATAGATGCGAATGCCAACGATGGCTCAGTTGCGCAGTTAAGCCTTCAGATCAAGAGATCGCTTCAAATTGGGGCAGGCGTGACCAACACAGATTTCCGAAGCGTAGTCACCGCCAGTTGGGACACGCTGTCGAAGTCTGATTTTCGGGAAGGCATCGATCGATATGGCTGTGTGGTAGACACCATTTCAGCCAAACGCCTTCGCGCACTTCGGAATGTTTGCGACTGGGCACGTGCCAGCACCGATGCCATGCACTTTGCCAGCCGGTTTGCATCTGACGGCCCTGCAAGTGCACCGCACCGCCAAATAAAGACTGCGATCGAGAGCATTCTGGTTGAGCACACAGGTGCGAAATTTTGCAATACTCAATTGCATCGGTTTCTCAGCCATTTTGTAGCCATCCAGTTGAACGCTTTGCATGAAGGCGAGGCGACCTCACCCGCAGTAGTTCAACAGCTCCAAAGTGCTCTCGCCGATTCTGATTCAGGGCGCGGCAAGGACTTGTGGGACGCCCTGCTGCGCATCGCCAGTGAGAACAGAGGGAGGGCAGCCGCTTGTGAACGCCCCAACTTGTTGTTTGCGCTGAAGGGGCGATTCCGGTTTCGCGGCAGCAGTGCTTTACGGAGCGATATTGAGCGTGTAAACACCCTTGCCAAGGATTGGCCATAAGCCATTGAATACCGAATTGGCGGCGTGATGGTGCCGCGCCCAAAACTGCACAAGGCACTAGACGAGGCCACAAGAAGCCATCGTTTCGTCCAAGTCCACGGACTGCCGGGCACGGGCAAGACTGCTGCACTGAAACACCTCGCCTTGGACTGCCTGACTGCTGGCCCGATTCTGTTTCTGACTCCCGACCGTCTTGCAGGGAACAGTTGGCAGGGTTTCGCGCAATCCATCGGGCTATCGTGTCATGATCCAAAAACCCTACTCGCAGAGATCGGGGCGATAGGAACACCCTATCTGTTCATCGATGGCATCGATCGCATTGAGTCGGCTCAACACAACATTGTTACTGACCTGCTTCACCCGATCCTGCATTCCGATGCCCTGAGTGACTGGCGCGTTGTTGTCACCGCCCGCGATATCGGGATTGAGCCCTTGCGCAACTGGTTACCGGCTGAGCTTTTTACAGTGCAGGGCATAGGAATGGTGGAAGTTAGGCCATTCGATGACGATGAGGCCGCTGCACTTGCGGACAAGTTGCCTAGCTTACGTTTACTGTTGTTTTCAACTCCTCAGGTGCAGCATATAGCGCGCCGTCCCTTCTTTGCATCAGTGTTGGCCCGGGAGCTTTCATATGGTGAAACAATTTCGGCACCACGATCGGAAGTTGACCTGACAGAACGCTGGTGGCGGGGCGGCGGCTACAATGCCTCTGCTTCCGAAGCCTTGCAACGGCAACGGGCGATCATTGACCTTGCACATACTGCCTGCCGTCAGCTTGGACGACCCTTTGCACTTTCACGGCTAAAGGATGCGACAATCGATAAGCTCCAAGCGCTCATCGCGGATGGTATCATTGAGGAGGTTGAGGAAGGCCACAGCGCAAAGTTCTCCCATGACATTTTTTTTGAATGGTCCTTTCTTCACCTTCTCAAGGACGAAGACGATTGGATTAAAGTAATTGACGAAGCCGGCGAGCCTCCGGTTCTCGGTCGCGTCGTTGAACTGCTGTCGCAGATGGAATTTGCCAGTGAAGTGAATTGGCAATCGCAGCTGGCGCGTATCGAAACCTCAAACCTAAGAAGTCAATGGATGCGCGCATGGCTGCTGGGGCCACTTAGCGCGGCGGACTTCAACGAACACTCGGCGGTATTTGACAGCGTTGTCGATGCTGACAATTACCGACTGCTTGAAAAAGTATTGGTTTGGTTTCAGGCGGAACGGACGCGACCAAATGACCATATCCTATCACACAAATCAGAGAACAAGGACCTCAGCCGAAACGATATCATTCGACATGCCGACGCACTCGGATGGCCGTCAGATTTCATAATGTGGAAGCAAATGCTGAGCTGGCTCTTTGCCCGGCTGGATGCCCTTCCAAAAACTCTCGTTCCACATATTCTGTCAGTGTTTGAGCTCTGGCAGAACGCTCTTAACCGAATTCCAAATATCATCTCAGAAAGCATTGTAGGGCAGTCATTCACATGGCTCACAAGCTTAGAGGATGCCAAGCACCCTCGACACTCCTCTTTGGATTTGGGCGAATGGGATGATGTCGATCGGCGAGAAGCCCTAAAGGATCTGGCATACAGACTTCGTGCCGTTGTGATTGTAGCAGCGGAGTCGTTTCCAAACGTGGCCGGCGAATATCTTACAAGGATCACAGCCCAAGAGCATATCCATGAGGCCTATACGGATATTATCGGATTTTCGGCCACACTGGCGCGAACTCACCCCGAGCAACTTGCTGCACTTGCGGAAGCACAGTTTTTAAAAGAGTTGCCGGAAGACAGGCAGAATCGTCTTCGCCGCGAGGAGCAGGAACACACCGAAAAGATGAAGCGAATACGCGCTAAGCCAGAAAGTGAGTTGACACAACTCGAACAACTTCAACTGGGCAGTGCGCCTATTCTGGGCTTGCATTCCGACTTCTCCCACTGGGACTGGGATAATCTTGCGATCAACGACAGTAGGGGAACCTATTTTCCTGCTTCACCGCTCAGAGAGCCATTTCACTCGCTATACCAACATAGTGCTGATACCGCACTGCGCCTCACGCGCCGGCTTTGCAACCATGCCATCACCGCATGGCGTCAACTGCATCGTCTCGATTTTAACAGACGGGGTACACCTATTTCATTGGAGTTGACTTTTCCTTGGGACACACAAATTTTGTGGGGCGGCACCAGAGAATACCTTTGGGGTCGCGGTATGTGGGGGCCTCAGGTCATAAAATGCGCTCTTCATGCGCTGGATTCATGGGCCTTTGATCAAATTGAGGCTGGCGCTGAACCTGACGATGTGATCCGACACGTCGTCGAAGGTCATGAAAGCGTCGCACCTCTAGCCATAGCCATTGGTGTCGCTCTCGAAGCACGGCTGATCTCTAAGACGACCCTCCCTCTCGTGACAAACCAACGCCTGTGGCACGCCGATATCCAACGCTGGGTTGACGAGCAAAGCAGCTCCCAGACTAAGTTAATCGGGTACGAGCGGTCGTCTAGCGACCGCCCCCATATCGAGGCGATTCAAAAGGATTTTGAACGACCATGCCGGAAAATGGAGCTACGACAATTAGTGCCGTTATTCGCGCTTTGTGAGAACGATAGGCTTCGCGAAGGAGCGCAGACAGCGATACAAAACTTCCCCAACGACCTGCCATACGAATTCGAAGAGCAAAGAAAAAACGATTCCTATTCTCATGATTTAATGGAAACGGCGGTCAATTGGGCAGAGTGGGGGAAGCCGGAAAATTACCGCAGGGCAAAGATCCCTGAGAAGCCAAACGAGCAACTCATCTATCTGAAAAACCCCAAAAGCGAAGAGCCTAAAGCGGTAGAGGCCACACAGCGTCACGAACAAAACATCCGCGAAATGGCACTTTATGGTTGGGTTACCGATACATTTGAGAAGGGTACCTTATCTACACGAATGACTATCAACGAAGCGTGGAAGACGGCAAAGGGAATAGACTACGCACAACTATTTCATCAAAGAGACAGCGGAGACATTAGCGATTTGACACGCGGCTCGGTAGCGGGCGTCGCATCCATCGCCTTCTGCTTTCCAAATGAGATCAGCGAAGAAATTAGCGACGATTTTCGGTCGTGGGCCATGGATGTATTGAACCGTGCATACCAAGCTCCTGAACCCGCAAAAGACAGGTTCTCTGGCTCAATTATCCCATGGCATCCTTTGCTATTTGTAGCCAAGGCTCTGGCAAGCCAAGTTTCTCCGGAGACCAAATCTAACGAAGCAGCACAAAAACTTTTGGCACTGATGGCTCATCCATTAGACCAGATATCACGCGAAGCAACTAAGCAATGTCTTGAATGCTGGGATAGCGACCGGCGACTGGCGTGGATTGGTCTCGATCTCGGATTACGCCTTTGCATTCGGCAACGGCCACCGCGTGGAAGTGGAGAGTGTTCATTTGATGCCCTGTATGAACAAACCGAGCGATTGGATGTCGCACAAGTTTCGATATCAGCATACCTTGAATCTTCCGAGTACCCCGAACTGGTAAACCTTCCAGCACCGTGGGAACTAGCTCCACAAGAGTTATTTTACCGGTTCGTTGATGAAAATAACGGCATTAATCAAGAGAGTGATGATGCTGAAATGGTCTGGCAGGATCCCCGACGCTACTGGGATTGGGATTCAGCCAGGGAAGTTATAGCTCTAGTTCCAATCGACAAGTTTATGGCGAATACCGAGCTGAGTTTAAAATTTCTCAGGCTAGTCGATAACCTGCTGGATTGGACGTTTGAGCGAATGAACCCAAGCTGGGAAGAAGGTGATCCGCGCGAACGCAATGAAAGTGATATCGAGCTTCTTCAATGGATCGGGCAATTGTCGACCACGCTTGCTTATGTCTGTACCCACCTCAGCGCAGAGGAAGCGACTAGTCGATATCTATCCAGAATCTACGAACTCGATGATAAACAATGCCTGTCGTTTCTCTCAGGCTTTGTCAGCATGTTTATTTGCCGGACAGTGTTGGACGCTGATGAAGTATCATCTGATACGCTAACCATTCTGGATTCAGCGCTAACCCGTGTCCTTCAGGACAGAACATTCGAACGGTGTTCTTATCGAGAAGGCAAAGTCTACGGCGATGATCTTCCTCGTCTCATTCTATCATTCCTGTTCGTCCGGGTTCCCAAGGCTGAAATGGCTGCACGGTTTGCAAATTCTGACTGGTCAGAGATTCATTTGGTGATGCCACTTATCGAAAAGTTCATCAAAAAGGCGGGCTGGATGCCTTTTGTAGCGGATAATTACCTTACGCTTGTGGAGAGGGCTTCTGAACACTTCCCACCTGAGCAATTTGCTGATCAGGTGATCGCGATATTCGATATGGGAAACCTGACCAGGGCGGGGTGGGCTAACACTACGCTACCCGCGCGTATCGCGGTAATGGTGCAACACTTGGCTGAGAAGAGACAACCTCTCAATATCGGCCTAGCGCAGAAGATGCTGCGGATTTTGGATTTTCTGATCGACATGGGTGATCGTCGCAGCGCTGCACTTCAGCTAAGCGAAACATTCAAGAACACCAAAAGAAACACCTGTCATTGACATCACAAAATCACTTTTGGGTATGTGAGGGCAAGCAAGATCGCATGCCAGATTCGGAGGGGCCTCAACTGCTTTGCGGCACTAAGCGGATATCTGTTAAGAAAGAGGCCCAGAGAAGGCTTCAAGCATTACCAGCTGCAGATCGTTTGAGTATTCCAAACACCGTGCTGCCCTGGTGCTGCCCAGAGTGGTTTTAGAAAAATGCTGATGTCGATAAATTATTGAAAGAATTGGCGCACCCGGCACGATTCGAACGTGCGACCTCTGCCTTCGGAGGGCAGCGCTCTATCCAGCTGAGCTACGGGTGCTGAAATGATAGGCCCGCGCAAAATAGCCCAACCGCCTGCCGGGGGCAATCACCGAATGGGCATGTTTGCGGGAAAATCCCGGCGCGGCTGCG
>PKTQ01000418.1 GCA_002869085.1 Hyphomicrobiales bacterium
CGGGCCGGCCTGGGCCATCAGGGGCGTGACCAATGCGCTGCCGCTGGGCGGCGGCGTGCTGATCCGTGACGGTGACGGCACCATGCTTGGCGCGGTCGGCGTCTCCGGTGCGCCGGGCGGCGCGCTCGATGCGGGCTGCGCCCGCGCCGGCATCGCCCTCATCGAGGACAAGATCGCCTTCTAACACGAGCCTCCGGCGCAAAATTCAAACAGCACACCCCGCTGGCCGATCAAGCGGGCAGGGGGCTATTCTGCCGCCCGGCTGCCGGGGCGGCGTTCATGCATCTCGCGCAGGAAGCGCCCGGTATGGGAATCGCCCGCCTTCATGATCGCCTCGGGCGGCCCCGAGGCCACGATCCTGCCGCCGCCATCGCCGCCTTCGGGACCGAGATCGAGAATCCAGTCGGCGGTTTTGATCACCTCCAGATTATGCTCGATCACCACCACCGTGTTGCCCTGATCCACCAATTCGTGCAGCACTTCCAGCAATTTGGCCACGTCGTGAAAATGCAGCCCGGTGGTCGGCTCGTCCAGAATGTATAATGTGCGCCCGGTGGCCCGTTTCGACAGCTCCTTGGCCAGCTTGATGCGCTGGGCCTCGCCGCCGGACAAGGTGGTGGCCTGCTGGCCGATATGGATATAATCCAGCCCGACCCGGTGCAGGGTTTCCAGCTTGTCGCGTACCGTAGGCACGGCGCTGAAGAACTGCGCCCCTTCCTCCACCGTCATATCCAGCACATCGGCGATGGACTTGCCCTTGAATTTGATCTCCAGGGTTTCGCGGTTATAGCGCTTACCGCCGCAGGCCTCGCAGGTCACATAGACATCGGGCAGGAAATGCATCTCGATCTTGATCACCCCGTCGCCCTTGCACGCCTCGCAGCGCCCGCCCTTGACATTGAACGAGAACCGTCCCGGCTTGTAGCCGCGCGATTTGGCCTCCGGCAGGCCTGCGAACCAATCGCGGATCGGGGTGAAGGCGCCGGTATAGGTGGCCGGGTTGGAGCGCGGCGTGCGCCCGATCGGGGATTGGTCGATATCGATGATCTTGTCGATATGTTCCAGCCCCTCAATGCGCTCATGCTCGCCGGCCACATGGCGCGCATTGTTGAGCCGCCGCGCCACCGCCCGGTAGAGCGTGTCGATCAGCAAAGTCGATTTGCCGCTGCCCGACACGCCGGTGATGCAGACGAAGCTGCCGAGCGGAAAGCTGGCGGTGACATTCTGCAGATTATTGGACTTTGCCCCGACAATGCTGATCTGCCGGCCCTTGCGCCCGGTGCGGCGCGTGGCGGGCAGCGGAATCTGCCGCTTGCCGGTGATATATTGCCCGGTCAGGCTGTCCGGATTGGCCATGATCTGCGCTGGCGTGCCCTCCGCCACCACCTCGCCGCCATGAATGCCGGCGCCGGGGCCGATATCGACCACATGATCGGCTTCCAGAATGGCGTCCTCGTCATGCTCGACCACGATAACCGTGTTGCCCAGATCGCGCAGATGTTTCAGGGTTTCCAGCAGCCTGGCATTGTCGCGCTGATGCAGGCCGATCGACGGCTCGTCCAGCACATAGAGCACCCCGGTCAGGCCGGAGCCGATCTGGCTGGCCAGGCGGATGCGCTGCGACTCCCCTCCCGACAAGGTGCCGGAATTGCGCGAAAGGGTCAGATATTCCAGCCCCACATCCATCAGGAATTTCAGCCTTTCGCGGATTTCGCGCAAAATACGCTCGGCGATTTCCATCTGCTTGGCGCTGAGCCGCTCGCCAAGACCGTCGAACCAGGCCGCCGCCTCGCGGATCGACATCTTGGAGACCTCGCCGATATGCCTCCCGTCGATCTTCACCGCCAGCGCCTGCTCCTTCAGCCGGAAGCCGCCGCAACGCCCGCAATCATGCCGGGACTGATAGCGCCCCAACTCCTCGCGCACCCAGCTCGAATCGGTTTCGCGCCAGCGGCGCTGGATATTGGGCAGCACCCCTTCGAACACTTTGGTGGTGCGATAGCTGCGCTGGCCGTCCTGATAGACGAAATCGATCTCGTCCGCGCCCGAGCCATATAGGATCGTCTCCCGCACTTTCACCGGCAGATCCGCCCAGGCGCTGTGCATCGAGGCCTTGAAATGATGGCAGATCGCCTCCAGAGTCTGGGCGTAATAGGGCGAGGAGGCCCCGGTGCGCGCCCAGGGCGCGATGCAGCCATCGGCAAGGCTCAAACTTTCGTCCGGCACCACCAGTTCGGCCTCGAATTGCAGCTCGGTGCCCAGCCCGTCGCAGGCCGGACAGGCCCCGAACGGATTGTTGAACGAAAACAACCGCGGCTCGATCTCATCAATGGTGAAACCGGATACCGGGCAGGCGAAACGCTCCGAAAAGATGATCCGCTCGGCCTCGCCCTCATCATCCCGCGCATCCGCCATCTCAACGATCGCCAGCCCGTCCGCCAGTTCAAGCGCGATCTCCAGGCTGTCGGCCAGCCGGTTGCCCATATCGGCGCGGACCACGATGCGGTCCACCACCACGTCGATGTCGTGCTTGAACTTCTTGTCGAGCGCCGGCGCCTCGTCGATTTCGTAATAGGCGCCGTCGATCTTCACCCGCTGGAAGCCGCGCTTCATCAACTCGGCCAGTTCCTTGCGGTATTCACCCTTGCGCCCGCGCACGATCGGCGCCAGCAGATAGGCCCTTGTGCCCGGCTCCAGCCCCAGCAGCCGGTCGACCATCTGGGTCACCGTCTGGCTTTCGATCGGCAGGCCGGTGGCCGGCGAATAGGGGATTCCGGTGCGGGCGAACAGCAGCCGCATATAGTCGTAGATCTCGGTCACCGTGCCCACCGTCGAGCGCGGATTGCGCGAGGTGGTTTTCTGCTCGATGGAAATCGCCGGCGACAGCCCGTCAATCTGGTCCACATCCGGTTTCTGCATCATTTCCAGAAACTGGCGCGCATAGGCCGACAGGCTTTCCACATAGCGCCGCTGCCCCTCGGCATAGATGGTATCGAAGGCCAGCGACGACTTGCCCGAACCCGAAAGGCCGGTGATGACGATCAGCTCATCGCGCGGCAGATCGATATGCACATCTTTCAGATTATGCTCGCGGGCGCCGCGTACCGAAATCATGCGCTGCGGGGAGGTGGCGGATTGTCGTGTCATTTCATGAACCGGTTGTGCTGATGGCCAGTTAAAACTGGACCTTTTTCTGGTTGTCTGCCAACTTGCCTAGCGGGTCAAGCTGCGTTAAGTCCTGCTACCAATATCCCATAAATGGGCAACAACAAATATGATAAGCAAGGGGCATGTTTAGAAAAATACTGATCGCCAATCGCGGCGAAATCGCTTGCCGTGTCATTCGCACTGCAAAAGATATGGGGATTGCAACGGTCGCCGTCTACTCGGAAGCCGATGCACAGGCTTTGCATGTCAAAATGGCCGACGAGGCGGTGCTGATCGGCCCGGCGCCGGCGGCCCAGTCCTATCTGATCATCGACAATATCATGCGGGCGATCCGCGACACCGGCGCCGAAGCGGTGCATCCCGGCTATGGTTTTCTGTCGGAAAATGCCGAATTCGCCCGCCGGCTCGCCGCCGAAAACATCGCCTTCATCGGCCCGCCGGTGCGCGCCATTGAAGTGATGGGCGACAAGATCGCCTCGAAGAAATTCGCCGAAAAGGCCGGGGTCAATGTCATTCCCGGTTTCACAGGCGAGGTCGAATCCGCCGATCAGGCCGTGCGTATCGCCGGCGAAGTCGGCTATCCGGTGATGATCAAGGCCTCCGCCGGCGGCGGCGGCAAGGGCATGCGTGTCGCCCGCGACCCGTCCGAAGTGGCCCAGGGTTTTGAATCCTCGCAGAATGAAGCGCGGTCATCCTTTGGCGATGACCGTATTTTTATCGAGCGCTATATCGAAAATCCCCGCCATATCGAAATTCAGGTCCTGGCCGACGGCCATGGCAATGTCATTCACCTCAATGAGCGTGAATGCTCGATCCAGCGCCGCAACCAGAAAGTGGTCGAGGAAGCGCCGAGCGCCTTTGTCGGCGAGGAGATGCGCGCCACCATGGGCGCCCAGGCGGTGGCCCTGGCCAAAGCGGTCGGCTATCAAAGCGCCGGCACGGTGGAGTTCATTGCCGACACCGATCACAATTTCTTTTTTCTTGAGATGAACACCCGCCTGCAGGTCGAGCATCCGGTCACCGAGCTGATCACCGGGGTCGATCTGGTGGAGCAGATGATCCGGGCGGCGGCGGGAGAACCCCTGTCCCTGACCCAGGACGATATCGGCATCGAGGGTTGGGCCATTGAATCCAGGCTCTATGCGGAGGATCCTTATCGCGGCTTCCTGCCCTCCACCGGGCGCCTCAGCTATTACCGCCCGCCCGCCGAGGGCTCAACCGCCGGCGTGAGCGTGCGCAACGATACCGGGGTTTTTGAAGGCGGCGAGATTTCCATCCATTACGACCCGATGATCGCCAAATTATGCACCCATGCCCCGACCCGCGATGCGGCCACCGAGGCCATGTCGGTGGCGCTCGACCGGTTCATGATCGAGGGCATCGGCCATAACATCCCGTTTCTGAGCGCCCTGATGGGCCATCAGCGCTGGCAAAGCGCCGATCTGTCGACCAATTTTATCGCCGAGGAATATCCGGACGGATTCGACCATCGCGCCCCCGACGAAGGGGAACGGCTTATCTTCGCCGTCATGGCCGCGATCATGGACCGCATCGACAATGACCGCCGCCGCACCATTGGCGATCAGATGCGCATGCATGGCTTCGAATTCGGCAAGACCCGCATCGTGCGGGTCGGCGAGCATGAAGTGACGCTCGAAATCGCCGTTGGGGAACCGGGGCGCTATCTGATTTCACTGCCCGGCAGCGAGCGTCAGATCGAGGTGTTAAGCGCCTGGCAGCCCGGCATGCGGGTCTGGGAAGGCGAGATCGACGGCCATTTTGCCGCCGCGCAAATTGTCAATGTGCTCAACGGCTATGTGCTCAGCCGCCAGGGCACCTCGAGCGAGGTGCATGTGTTCACGCCCAATGAAGCCGAGCTGGCGGCCTTCATGCCGGTCAAGCTGGCGCCCGACACCTCCAAGATGCTGCTTTGTCCGATGCCGGGGCTGATGCTGTCCCTGTCGGTCGCCGAGGGCGAGGAGGTCAAGGCCGGCCAGGTGCTGTGCGTGGTCGAGGCCATGAAGATGGAGAATGTGCTGAAAGCGGAAAAAGACGGCACCGTGAAGGCGATCAATGCCGCGCCGGGCGATAATCTGGCGGTTGACGATGTGCTGATCGAATTTGTATAGCTTACGCCCTGTTCCAACATCGGCGGTGTTTCATGAAACTGTTGTCCAGCCTGCTCCGGAAATTCGTCCAGAACGGCACCCTGCGCGTCTATGCCCCTGACGGAACGCTGCATGAGTTCAGCGGCCGCGACAAGCAGCCGACCGTAACCCTGCGTATCCATGACAAGTCGATCCTGACCGGCATTTTCCTCTCGCCCGACATCAAGGCCGCCGAAGCCTATATGGATGGCAAGCTGACCTTCGAGGAAGGCAGCGGGCTGATCGATTTTCTCAATTTCTATCTGCTGAACAAGGGCGGGCTGCGCAGCCATCCGCTGCAGAAATATCTGAAAAAACTGCGTAAGAAACTCAAGCGTTTCCACCAGAATAATCCGCGCGCCAATTCAGAGAAGAATGTGGCGCATCATTACGATCTCTCCACCCGGATGTATAAGCTGTTTCTGGATAAGGATCTGCAATACACCTGCGCCTATTACAACGATCCGGAAACCGAAACCCTGGAACAGGCGCAGATGAACAAGAAGCGCCATGTGGTCGCCAAGCTGAAGATCGAGGACGGCATGAGCGTCGCCGAGCTTGGCTGCGGCTGGGGTGGCTTCGCGCTCTATCTGGCGCAAATCGCCGATGTGAAGGTGACCTCGGTCAATATCTCCAAGGAGCAGATCGCCCATGCCAGGGAGCGGGCCAAGGCGCTGGGCGTCGAGGACCGGGTCGATTTTAAACTGATGGACTATCGCGATCTGACCGGCCAGTTCGACCGGGTGGTCTCCATCGGCATGATGGAACATGTGGGCGTCGGCCATTACCACGAGTTTCTCGGCCAGTTCAAAGCCCTGATGAAACCGGACGGCGCGGGCTTCATTCATTCCATCGGCCGCATGAGCTCGCCCGGCGCCACCAACCCCTTTATTCGCAAATATATCTTCCCCGGCGGTCACATTCCGTCTTTCTCCGAATTCATCGGCGAATTCGAAAAACAGCGTTTCTGGCTCACCGATTGCGAAGTGCTGCGCAAGCATTACCATTACACATTGATGGAATGGCGCCAGCGTTTTCTCGAAAATTGGGACGAGGCGGCCGAAATCTATGACGAGCGTTTCTGCCGCATGTGGGAGTTTTACCTGACCGGCACCGCACTTGGCTTCCTGCACGCCCGCAACATGGTGTTCCACCTGACCTTCGCCAAACAGATCGGCACTCTGCCGATGACCCGCGATTACATCGCAGCAGAGACCGAACGCCTGCGCCTGAAGGAGCAGGAGATCGGCATCGCGCTCTGATGAGCACCGCTGTGAAGACCGTTTCCGTGCGCATTTCCGGCCGGGTGCAGGGGGTGTGGTTCCGCGACTGGACCCGCCGCACCGCCGCCGGCCTCGGGCTCGATGGCTGGGTCCGCAACCGCCCCGACGGCACGGTGGAGGCGCTGTTTTCCGGGGCCGCACCGGCGGTTGAGCGGATGCTGAAACTGTGCGAAACCGGCCCTTCCGCCGCCCATGTCACCGGCGTTGCGGCGCAGCCGGCGGATCACCCCCCCGCACAATCGGGCTTTGTGATCCGCTAGCGCCCTGGCGCTCCGCCCCTGCGCCTCCCGGGCTTTGACATTGCCTAAAAACCCATCACAATATATAATTGC
>PKTQ01000183.1 GCA_002869085.1 Hyphomicrobiales bacterium
CCCGCGACCGGCTATGGCTGCTCAACATGCTGGGCGAGTTTACCTGCACCGGGCCCCTCAAGCCCTATGCCATCGATTTTAGCGCCATGGCCGGCGATCCCGGCCAAGGGGTCGAGAACAGCCTGATGGCGGCGCTTGCCGCCATCGGCAAGACCATCAATCTGGAGCGGCTTGCCGACCGTTTCGCCGGTAGCGATCTTGCCGAACAGGTCAAGCTGGCGCTGCTGGTGCGCAAGCAGGGCGCACAGGACTGGAGCCGCATTGATTTTGCCCGCCCGCTGGTGCTGCATGAGGGCGATGAAGTGCGCCTGCAAATCGAAAACAGCGCCAAATCGCCCATCGACATCACCGTTCTGTTCATCGGCAGCCGTTTCGGCATTACGCCGATCTATCCGCTCGGGCCGGCCAGCAACCGCATTGTCGGCGGTGATCGCATCGAGACCGGCGGCACCATCCAGACCGACACGCTGGGGCGCGAGCGCATGGTGGTCATCGCCTCCGCAGCCCTGCCCAAGGCCGCGCCGGCTGATTTCCGCTTTCTGGCCCAGGACAGGCTGGAGGTCTCGACCCGGCTGCGCGGCGGCGCTGCCGGTGAGCCGGACACTCCCTTTTCCGATCTGCTGAAACAGGCGGGTTTCGGTACCAGAACCCGGGGCGCGGGCAGCGGCAATGGCGCCATTGCCTTTTCGCGCGCCAATCTGCGCTCGGTGTGGTGGACCGTGAAAAAATAAGTGATCGCGGCACAAGCGCATGTTTTGGCATCCTCGCGGATCTGGTGTAGAATATAGCTGGATAATATTTCGCGTAATATTTCGCGTAAGAATTCGCGAACGGAGGCTGACGTCATGATCAATTCCGTCCGGTTTTTCTGCCTTGCCGTGTTCATGTTGTTGTGGCCCGCAGCCCTGCCGGCGGCTGCCGCCACCGGACCGGTGCCGGTCGATCAGGGCTGCGCCGCCAATGCGACCGGCTCATTGTCCGATCTGCAGACCTTCATCTGCAAGGAATTCGGCATTCCGGTCGCCCGTCTCGGCAAGCAAGTCGATCTCTTTACCGACCTGAAGCTCGATCACACCGATGTGCATTATAAATTGCTGGGTTTTTACAGCGATTACGGCGTGGTGCCGCCGCGCAAGATCCTGACCACAGTCGGCGTCATCGCCTCTTATCTGGAAACCGCCCCGCTCAGCCAACCGGCCACCAGGGGCCAGAGCGAGAAAAAGAAAGCCTATCGCCAGACCGTGTTTTACGCCACCAACCGCCAGCCCACCGGCAAGAAGGATCCGGATCTGGCCTTCAGCAATCTGCGCGCCAAGGACCAGAAGCTGCGCCTTGGCATGGCCACGGTCAATATTCCGATTTCCCACAAGCCGGGCCAGTTGGAGACCCCATGGATGAAAATCGGCTTGATGCGCGACGAGCGGCTGCATCTGTTTGTCATCGACCTGGCCGAGCTGGGTGAGGACGAGTTCTTCACGCGCATCGGCAGCGGGGGCAAACCCGCTTCCAAATCCCCGGACGGGGTCGGCACCGAGGATGATATTCTGGTGTTCATTCACGGCTTCAATGTGCTGTTTAAGGATGCGCTGCGCCGCACCGCGCAGATCGCCTTCGATTTCAAGTTCCGGGGCACGCCGATCGTTTTTTCATGGCCTTCGGACAACAATCTGCTCTCCTATGCCTCCGACCGGGAAAATGCCTTCTGGAGCGTTAAATATCTGGAGAAGTTCCTCATCAAGCTGCAGGCGAAATATCCGGGCAAGCGGCTGCATGTGGTCGCCCACAGCATGGGCAGCCAGGTGCTGGTCAATGCGCTGCGCCTGCTGGCCTATAGCGGCAAGAGCAAATTATTCACCAATGTCATTCTCTGCGCCCCTGATTTCGATGCGGAGCTGTTCTCCCAGCAGATCGCCGAGGAAGTTCGGCCGCTGTCCCAGTCCTGGGTGATCTATGTCTCGCGCAACGACATCGCTCTTTCTTTCTCCGAAACCGTCAATGCGGTGCAGCGCCTGGGAACGCCGCTGACCCCGATCAACGGCTATCAGGTGATCGACGCCTCCGAAATCGAGGTCACCCCCTGGAGCGTGCCGGAATTTCATTCCTATTACGCCACCAAGCAAAGCGTGATCCGGGACATGATCTCGGTGCTGAAGCTGGAGCAGCCGGCCCGCCGGCACCTGAAGGAGAAGCTGAAGACCGGCCTGACCTATTGGGCCTTCAAGTAATCGCCCTGGCAGCGGCTGCCGGGCCGGATATGGGTGCAAAATCGGCCTTGGCGCGTTATAATAGGGCGGCGTCCGAGGCGGGCTAGAGACCGCGCCCGTACCCGGCGCACCATTTGGCGCGCAAGCCTGTGCCGGTCAGGAGCAAGCGCCGCGTGCTTGAAGTGAGGTTGTGGTGAGTGTTGTGGTGAGTAAGGCCCCGAGACATCGATGAGCAACTGGCGCCCCCATATGTCCTTCTGGCTCGCTGCGGTGCTGGCCATGGCGGTCAATATGCTGCCCGCCGCCGGCGCGCCCGACCACAACCCGATTCTGCGCATCGAAACCGGCATGCATATCAGCCGCATCGGCCGCATTGACGCCGACCGCGCCTGCCGTCTGCTGGTCTCGGGCTCCGATGACAAGACGGTGCGCCTGTGGGCGGTCGAGCCCGGCAATGGCAATGGCTTGCGGTTGCTGCGCACCCTGCGCGCGCCGATCGGACGCGGCAATCTCGGTAAGATCTATGCGGTCGCCATCTCCCCGGACGGGCGCAGAATAGCCGCCGGCGGCTACGACACCCAATATCGCGACGGTGGCAACCGGATTTTCATATATGACAGCCAGAGCGGCGAGATGATCCGGCGCCTTGGCACCAATGACCACATGGATGTGGTCCAGGATCTGACCTTCTCGCAGGACGGGCGCTATCTTGCGGCCACATTGGGCAGCAACAAGGGCTTGCGCGTTTACGAGACCGCCAATTGGAGCCAGGTTTTCAGCGACAAAGACTATGGCGACAAATCGAACGGCGCCGCCTTTGACAGCGAGAACTGGCTCTATACCGTGTCCTATGACGGGCATTTGCGGCTTTATGACCCGCAATTCCGCCTGCGCGCCAAAATCCCCACCCGCAGCGGCAGGAAGCCGTTCAATGTCGCGGTGCATCCGCGCAATAACCGCGTCGCCGTCAGCTATGATGATGGGCCCTGGGTGGATCTCTACCGGGCCCGCGACCTGGCTTTTTTGCGCCAGGCCGACACCAGGGGCTTTCGAGACGGCAATCTGGTGGCAGTGTCGTGGTCGGCCGACGGCGAGCGGCTCTATGCCGCCGGGCGCTATTCGCTGAAAGTTGCCGGCAATATCGTCCGGGTCTGGGACCGGGCCGGTGAGGGGGTGGGCTATAACATCCCCGGCGGTCGCGATACCGTCATGGACATGAAGGGCTGCGGCGCCAATCTGTTCATCGGCGCGTCCGATCCGCTTCTGACCTATGTCGATAACAACGGCCGGTACTTCGTCAGGCGCAGCGGCGATTCACCGGATATGCGCGTCAAGCGGTATGGCAATTTCCTGCTCTCGGACCATGGCTACCGGGTGCGGTTCGGGCTCGGCAAGGCGGGCAAGGATCCGGTCGAGTTCGATGTGGGCTACGGGCTCAACCCGGTCGGCGTGCCCAAGCGGCTCAACCAGGCCGACACCACCAGCCTGGCCATCACCAACTGGAAGAACAATACCGCGCCGAAGCTGAACGGGCGCCCCCTGGCGCTCTCAAAATATGAAGGCGCCCGCGCCGTCGCCATCGATCCTTATCGCCGCAGCTTCATACTCGGCGCCGACTGGAATCTCTATGCCTATGACAGCCAGGGCAATCGCCTGTGGAAGCGCGATATGCCCGCCACTTCCTGGGGGGTGAATATCAGCCGCGACGGCCGTCTGGTGGCGGTGGCGGTGGGCGACGGCACTGTGCGCTGGCTGCGCCTGTCGGACGGCAAGGAACTGCTGGCCCTGTTCGTCAATGCCCGTAGTAAAAACTGGGTGGCCTGGACCCCGCAGGGCTATTACATGGCCTCGCCGGGCGGCGATGAGCTGATCGGCTGGCATGTCAACCGCGACTGGGGCAAGGTGGCCGATTTCTTCCCGGCGGCCCATATGCGCAAGCAGTTCTACCGGCCCGACATCGTGCAGCGTGTGCTGTTCGACCTCGACGAGAACAAGGCGATCGCCGAGGCCAACCGGCTGTCCGGGCGCGGCCAGGAGAAGATCGAGGTACGCAACGCCCTGCCGCCGGTGATCAATATCCTCTCGCCCGAGGGCGGCACCGGCTTCAACGGCAACCGGGTGACGCTGACCTACCGTCTGCGCTCGCCCTCCGGCCATGAAGCCCGGAAAATAGACGTGCTCATCGATGGACGCCCGGTGGCGGCCCGGGGTCTTGGCCAGGTGAAGACCAGCACCGGCGAGACTCACAGCATCACCGTGCCGGTGCCGGCGCGCAATGTTGAGGTCTCGCTGATCGCCCGCACCGCGAAGGCGGCCAGCGTGCCGGCGCGGATCAAATTGCGCTGGGCCGGGGCGGCGCAGCCGGAATCCGGCGGCGACATCACCAAGCCCAAGCTCTATGCGCTGCTGGTCGGCATCAGCCAGTATGACCAGCCGCAATTGCGCCTTGGCTATGCGGCCAAGGACGCCAACGACCTGGCGGCGGCGCTGAAGGCGCAGGTGGGCGGGGTCTATCGCGACGTGGAGCTGAAGGTGCTGACCGACAAACAGGCCACCGCCGGCAATATCCGCGACGGGCTCGACTGGCTGGAGGGCGAGGTTACCAGCCGTGATGTCGGACTGCTGTTCATGGCCGGGCACGGGGTGACCGACGCCAAGCAGCGCTTTTACTATATCCCGGTCGGCGGCGACCCGAAGAAGCTACGGCGCACGGCGATTGCCCAGAGCGACATTCGCGACATTGTCGGCTCGCTGGCCGGCAAGGCGCTGATGTTCATCGACGCCTGCCATTCGGGCCAGAGCATCGACGCGGCCCGGCGCACCCGTGGCACGGCGGACATCACCGCCATCGTCAATGACATGGCCAGCGCCGAGAACGGGGTGGTGATGTTCGCCTCCTCTACCGGGCGCGAAGTGTCGGAGGAGAGCGATGCCTGGCAGAACGGGGCCTTCACCGAAGCGCTGCTCGAGGGCCTGGCGGGCCAAGCCGATTATTCGCGCGACGGGGTGATCTCGATCGCCGAGCTTGATTTGTGGCTGTCGGAGCGGGTGAAAGCCCTGACCCGCAAGCGCCAGCACCCGGTGATGCGCCGCCCGGCCACCGTGCCCGACTTCCCCATCGCCCTGGCCAAATAAAGCCATTTCGGCAGTATCCACGGACGTATATCAGGCCCGCGCCCCCACCCGCCACCTATAGGTCAAGCTCCCTGGGTGGCCGGGTGGGGGCGCGGGCCGGAACCGATTATCAATCTAGAGACCCGCACACCCGTTCAGGACCAAATCCTTGGGCCTGAGCGGCAAGGCCGACTGGCCGTCGGGCATTAGCCCGCCCCGCCGGAGCCATGACCTAAGGACCCCAGGTCCTTAGGGAATTGGCGCGAGGCCAATAAAGCGAGCGGGCCGGAACCGATTATCACTTAAAAAAGCCCCTTTTATTTCAGCATCAAGCCCTGCGCTTCAAGAAACTCCCGCATATGCGGCCTTGCCTCCTTGCTCAGCATGCCGGACATCTGCTCGCTCCATGTGAACTCCCGGCGACCGCCGGTGCGGGTGCGGTAATAGTTCAGCACCTCCGCGTCATATTGCGCGATGCGCTCCCGCTCCCCCTCCTGGTCATAGCGGTTTTCCTTCAACACCACTTCAAGCGGCAGGCGCGGTTTCAGCTCCGGGTCCTGGGCCGGATAGCCCAGGCACAGGCCGAACACCGGATAAACCCCGCGCGGCAGTGTGAGCAGCTCGGCGACCCGGGCCGGGTCATTGCGGATGGCGCCGATATAGCAGATGCCGAGCCCTTCAGATTCCGCCGCCACCACCACATTCTGCGCCATCAGGGCAGTATCGACCGTGGCGATGATGAACTGTTCGGTAAAGCCTTCCGTGGCGGTTTTGCCGTGCCAATCGCAGCAGCGCGAGGCCCGGTTGAGATCGGCGCAAAACACCAGAAACTCGGCCGCTTCGCGCACATAGGCCTGGTTGGCGGCAATCTCGCTCAATTGCTGCCGCAATTCCGGATCGCTGATGCGGATCACACTCACCCCCTGCAGAAAGCTCGAACTGGCCGCCGCCTGTCCCGCGCGGACCAGACTGGCCAGCAGCTCAGGCGCGATCGGCTGTTCGGTGAATTTGCGAATCGAGCGATGTGACATCAGCCCGTCAATTATGGCGTTCATGGCAGGTAAACTCCTCGGATTGGAATCGGTTTTTGAGCCCGATCTTAGCGGGTCAGATGAGAAAGGGGCAGGGGGGCATGGTCTTTGACCGTGCGGATGACGAAATTGCTGTGCACATCCTTCACCACCGGCAGCACGATCAGTTTCTTGAATACGAAATCCTCATAGGCGGCGAGATCAGGCACCGCGATCTGCAGCAGGAAATCCGCCTCGCCGGAGATCACATGGCAGGAGATGATCTCTTCGATATCCTGAAAGATGGTTTCCGCATCGGCGGCGTTTTCGGCCCGGTGGCCGTCGATCTTGACGCTGACAAACACCGTAATGCCGAAGCCGGCCTGCTTGCGGTCGAGCACCGCCCGGTAGCCGCCGATCAGCCCGCTCTGCTCCAGCCGCCGCACCCGGCGCAGGCACGGGGTCGAGGACAGGCCGACCTTCTCCGCCAGCTCCACATTGCTCAGCCGCCC
>PKTQ01000073.1 GCA_002869085.1 Hyphomicrobiales bacterium
CCAGAAAGGTTTCATCATGTCAGGCACCGCCGCACCAACCATCGACCACACTCTGGATGCCAGCGGGCTCAGCTGCCCGCTGCCCATATTGAAAACCCGCAAGACCATCCAGGCCATGCAGGCCGGCGAGGTCCTAAAGGTCATCTCCACCGATATCGGCTCGCAAAAGGATATCGAGGCATTCTGCCGCCAGACCGGCCATGCCCTGCTCGGCTCCGAATCAGAAGCCGGGTCCTTCATCTTCACCATCCGCAAGCACTAGGAGCCGCGCCATGACCAAGATCGCAGCCATTGATCCGCAAACCGCCGAGCCCGCCCTGACCCGGGCGGACATGGAGCGCTGGTTCGACGAGCGTTTCGAGCAGAAAATGCGCGAGCGCGAGGAAAACAAGACCCCCAGCATGGCGATCATCGCCACCAAGGGCACCCTCGACTGGGCCTATCCGCCCTTCATCCTGGCCAGCACCGCCGCGGCCCTGGGCTGGAATGTCTCGATCTTCTTCACATTTTATGGCCTGCTGCTGCTGAAGAAGGATCTCGATCTTGAGGTCAGCCCGCTGGGCAACCCGGCCATGCCGATGAAAATGCCGATCGGGCCGGAATGGTTCCGCAATCTCGACATTCCGGTACCCAACGCCATTGCCGGCAATCTGCCCGGCTTCGAGCAGATGGCCACCACATTGATGAAGAAGACCTTCCGCGACAAGGGCGTCGCCTCGATCGAGGTGCTGCGCGAGGCCTGCATCGAGGAGGGGGTTCAGCTCAATGCCTGCCAGATGACGGTCGATGTGTTCGGCTTCGACCAGGGCGATTTCATCCCCGAAATCTACCAATATTGCGGGGCGGCCAGCTTCCTGCCCACCGCGCAGAAATGCGACGTCTCTCTGTTCATGTGAGCAGGTCAGTTACGCCCGGCCGCCCGGTTCCGCTCAAGATGGATCGGGCGGCGGTTTCAGCCTGGTGCCGCCACCCCGACCAGGGCATGGATTTTGGCGAACAGATCGGCGGCATCGATCGGCTTGGACACATATTCGTCCATGCCCGCCGCGAGATAAGTGTCCCGATCGCCCTTCATGGCATTGGCGGTCAGCGCGATAATCGGAATATGCCGCCCGCCGCGCTCTTCGGCGCGGATTTTGCGGGCCGCTTCCACCCCGTCCATGCCCGGCATATGGATATCCATTAAAATGAGATCATAGTTCCCTGAGCGGGCCGCCTTCACCGCCGCCTCACCATTTTCCACCGTGTCGAAACCATGGCCGAATTTATCGAGATAGGTGGTGATCAGCATGCGGTTGATATGATTGTCTTCGGCCACCAGGATATGGGCCGGCCGCGCCTCCGCCCGAGGCGTTTCAGCCTGCCGGACCCGCGCCGTGCCGGCTTCCGGCCCGTCCGCCCCAACCCGCGGGCAGCGGGCGGTGAACCAGAAGGTGCTGCCCTTGCCCTTCACGCTGGTCACCCCGGCATCGCCGCTCATTTTCCGTGACAATTTGCGCACCAGCGACAGGCCGAGCCCGGTGCCGCCGAACTGCCGCGTCACGCTGTTGTCGGCCTGGTTATAGGGCGCGAACAGGAGGCGTTGCTGCTGCGGATCAAGGCCGATGCCGGTATCGCTCACCTCATAGCGCAGCTCATGCTCGGTCCCATCGTCCTCGATGGTCACCCGCACGGTGATGCCGCCCTCTGCGGTGAACTTGATCGCATTGTCGATCAGGTTCAGTAGAATCTGGCGCAGGCGGGTCGGATCGCCCTGCAGCCACAGATAATCATGCTCGGGCAGCTCGATCTGCAATTGCAGGCCCTTATCCTCGATTCTTGTGCGCATCGCTTCAATCGCCGAGCGGGCCTCGGCCACCGGGTCAAAGCCGATCTGCTCCAGATCGAGCCGCCCGGCCTCCAGCTTCGAGAGGTCCAGAATCTGATTGAGGATGAACAGCAGATCCTGTGAGGACTCCCGTGTCGCCTCGGCATATTTCTTTTGCTGGGCATCGAGCATCGTTCCCAGCAGCAAATCTGTGGTGGTGACGATCGCCCCCATCGAGGTACGGATGTCATGGCTGATGGCGGCGATCTGCTCGGATTTGCGCTGATTGGCCAGACGCGCCGCCTCGGCTTGCTCGCGCGCTTCGGCAAGCTCGGCCTTCAATTGCCGAATCTGTTTGTTCTGGCCGGACATGGTCATATCTTCACTGTCATGCTTGGAAATCGGAATCATCGGGAAGTCGATCGCCCTGTTCTGAACCTGACCCCTCAACCAGGCAAATACTATCGCATCTCGCGGTTAATCGAATGCTTAAAAACCATCATAAATTGTCGTAATGGTTATCAATGCCACAAAGGGCGGCGATTTCGGCCGGGGTCATCCCTTGTTCGCGCAGGGATTTGAGGCTGGTGTCCCGGTCGGTCTTCGACAGGCGGCGCCCGTCCTCGTCCCGCACCAGGGCATGATGATGATAGACCGGCCGCGGCAGCTCCAGCAGGATCTGCAGCAGCCGGTGAATATGGGTGGCCGCGAACAGATCCTGCCCGCGAGTGACATGGCTCACCCCCTGCAGCGCATCATCCACCACCACGCTTAAGTGATAAGAGGTGCCGATATCCCGGCGCGCCAGCACCACATCGCCCCACACCAGCGGATCGAGAAGCTGCCGCCCATGCTCGCCGGCCGGTCCCTTGCCCTGCTCGTCAAACCACCACTCGGCGCCGGTCATCTGTTGGGCCAGCGCCGCCGCCCGGCCCATATCGAGCCGCCAGCTCACCGCCTCGCCCGGCGTGATCGGTAGCGGCCAGGGGTCCGGGTCGCCAGGAGAGCTGCGCGGCGGATAAATGAGCCCCCCATCCGGGTCGCGCGCCTCCGCGCCCGCCCGGGCGGCGCGCTCTGCGATCTGGCGCCGGCTGGCCGGGCAGGGGAAAATGAGCTCCATCTTTCGAAGCCGCCGCAGCGCCTGTTCATAATCGGCCATATGTTCGGATTGGCGCCGCACCGGCTGTTCCCAGCTCAGGCCCAGCCAGGCGAGGTCATCGAGAATCTGCCGCTCGAATTCCGGCCGGCAGCGCGTATGGTCGATATCCTCGATCCGCAGCAGAAACCGCCCCCCGGCTTCCCTGGCGGCCCGGTGGCAACTGAGCGCCGAATAGGCATGGCCCAGATGCAGCAGGCCGCTCGGGCTGGGGGCAAAGCGGAACACGGGCGCGGGGTTCATGCTCAGACTTTCAGGCGGGCATAGAGTTCCTGCCTTTTTTCGGCCGCTTCGCGCGCCGCCTTCAGCTTGACCGGGCCAAAGCCCCTGATGCCGAGCGGCAGGGCGGCCAGTTCGCAGCAGGCGGCATGGGTCTTTTCACTCAGACAGGCGGCAATGGTGTCGAGATCGGCCTCGAATTCCCGGATCAGCCGCCGCTCCACCCGGCGCTCCTCCATGCGCCCGAACGGGTCGAGCCAGGTGCCGCGCAGGAACTTGAACCGGGCCAGCACTTTCAGCAGATAGAGCGCCCAGCTCCCGAATTTCAGCTTGCGCAGCCGCCCGGTCTGCGCATCGCGCTGGGCGAGAAACGGCGGCGCGAACCACAGGGTCAGTTGCGGCGCCCCGTCAAACTGTTCTTTCAGGCTGCCCGCGAAGCGCCCGTCGGTAAACAGGCGCGCCACTTCATATTCATCCTTATAGGCCAGCACCTTGTGATAGCTCTCCGCCGCCGCGCGGGTCAGGCTCTCCCGCCCGCCGCCCAGCGCCGCCTCAGCGCTGCGGATCTGCGCGATCCGTTCCGCGAACCGCCGCCCCAGACCCGGGTTCTGATAGGCGGTGAGGTCCTGTTGCCGGTGCGCGATCAGCCCATCGAGATCACGCGAGGCCACCTCGCGGCTTTCGCCGCCGGCCAGCCTTTGCACTTCCTGCGGCTGATGCGCCGCCCGGCGGCCCCAGGCAAAGGCGCGTTTGTTCATCTCCACCGCCACCCCATTCAGCTCGATCGCCCGCAGGATCGCCGCTTCCGACAGGGGCAGGGCGCCCATTTGCCAGGCATAGCCGAGCAGGAACAGATTGGCGTAGATCGCATCGCCCATCAGCCGCACCGCCAGCTTGCCGGCATTGATGAAACTGGCCGCATCCGCTCCGACCCGCTCAGTGATCGCCTCGGCCAGCAATCGGCCGGGAAACGGCGTGTCCGGATCGGCCATGAACTCGGTGGTCATCGCCTCGAACGAATTGATCACCGCCCGGCTGCGGCCCTTGCGCAAGGTGCCGGTGACCTTCTCGCCGCCCGCCACCACCAGATCGCATCCGAGCACGAAATCCGCCCCGCCCGGCCCGACCCGGATCGCATGAATATCATCGGGCTCCGGGGCGAGGCGCAGATGGGTCACCACCGCGCCGCCCTTTTGCGCCAGGCCCGCCATGTCAATCAGCCCGCAGCCCTTGCCCTCCAGATGCGCCGCCATGCCGATCAGCGCCCCCACGGTCACCACGCCGGTACCCCCGACCCCGGTGATCACCATGGCGAAATTCCGCTCCAGCGCCGGCACCACCGGCTGGGGCAGGTCGGCAAACAACGCATCGGCCTCGGCGCCGATCTGCCGGTCGGTTCCGCGCTTCAGCCGGGCGCCGCTGACCGTGACGAAGCTGGGGCAGAAACCGTCGATACAGCGGAAATCCTTGTTGCAGGAGGACTGGTGGATGCGCCGCTTGCGCCCGAACTCGGTTTCCAACGGCATCACCGACACGCAATTGGACTGCTCGGTGCAATCGCCGCAGCCCTCGCACACCATCGGGTTGATCACCACCCGCTGGCTTGGCTCCGGCATCAGGCCACGTTTGCGGCGGCGGCGCTTTTCGGCGGCGCAGGTCTGATCGAAGATCAGCACGCTGACCCCCTTGACCTTGGACAGCTCAATCTGGGTCGCATCCAGATAGTCCCGGTGCTGCACCGGCACCCCGGCCGGCAGGCTCTCGCCGCGCCCGAACCGCTCCGGCGCTTCGCTCAGCACCACGATGCGCTCCGCCCCTTCGGCCATCAATTGGCGGGCGATCTGCGACACTGTGAGCCCGCCCTCGATCGCCTGGCCGCCGGTCATGGCCACCGCATCGTTGAACAGGATCTTGTAGGTGATGTTCACCTTGGCGGCGATGGCGGCGCGGATCGCCAGCAGGCCCGAATGCTGATAGGTGCCGTCGCCGATATTCTGGAACACATGCTCGCGGGTCGAAAACGGCGCCTCGCCGATCCAGTTGGCGCCTTCGCCGCCCATCTGGGTAAAGCCCTCGGTTTGCCGGTCCATCCACAGCGCCATGTAATGGCAACCGATGCCGGCAAAGGCCCTTGCGCCCTCGGGCACCTTGGTCGAGCTGTTATGGGGGCAGCCCGAGCAGAACCACGGGGTGCGGATTGCCGCATCGGGCGGATGGTTGGAACGGGTCTGAAACGACTTCAGCTCGGCGGCGGCGGCACCGACCGCCCCATCGGAGGCCGGCAACCGCCCGGCGATTTCCAGCGCGATATGATTGGGCTCCAGCGCCCCCTTGGCCGGAAACAGATCCTGTCCTGTTTCATCATGCTTGCCGATGATGGTGGGCGCGGGCACGCGGCCGTAGAGCTGCTCGCGGATCTGGGTCTCGATCAGCGAGCGTTTTTCCTCCACCACGATGATCAGATCCAGCCCCTCGGCAAAGCGCTTCAGCCCCTCCGGCTCCAGCGGCCACACCGCGCCGACCTTGTAGAGCCGCAGCCCCAGCATTTCGGCCCCCGCCTCGTCGATGCCCAGCATGCCGAGCGCCTGCAGCACATCGAGATAGCTCTTGCCGGCGCTGACAATGCCGATGCGCGCCGCCGGCCCGCCCGAATAGACGATGCGGTCGAGCCGATTAGCGCGCACAAAGGCCTGGATGGCGGCGCGTTTATGATCGTGCAGCCGGGCTTCCTTGGCCAGCGGCGGATCGTTGCGCCTGATATTCAGCCCATCCGGCGGACGTTGATAATCCGCAGGCTCGGCTATTTCGACCCGCCCCAAGCCGGCCTCCACCGAGGCGGTCGATTCGATATTGTCCTTCACGCATTTCAGCCCCACCCAGCAGCCCGCATAGCGCGACAGGGCAAAGCCGATGAGACCGAAATCGAGAATCTCCTGCACCCCGGCCGGATTCAGCACCGGCATCATGGCGTCGAGAAAAGCGAACTCGCTCTGATGGGCGCTGGTCGAGCTCTCGCAGGTATGATCATCGCCCATCAGGGCCAGCACCCCGCCATGGCGCGACGTGCCGGCATGATTGGCATGACGGAACACGTCGCCCGAGCGGTCCACCCCCGGCCCCTTGCCGTACCACAGCCCGAACACCCCGTCGAACCGGCCCTCGCCCTGCAGCTCGGCCTGCTGGCTGCCCCACAGGGAGGTGGCGGCGAGGTCTTCGTTGAGCCCGGGCTGGAAATGGATATTGGCCGGATCGAGACGGCTTTTGGCGCGCCAGAGCTGCTGGTCGATGCCCCCCACCGGCGAGCCGCGATAGCCGGTTATGAAACCGGCGGTGTTCAGCCCGGCTTCCATATCGCGCGCCTGCTGCATCAGCATCAGCCGCACCACCGCCTGGGAGCCGGTGATATAGACCCGCGAAACCGTCAGGTCGTATTTATCGTCGAGAGCAACCGCCCTGAGCGCCATGGGGGAATAGCCTTTCACCTTAAAAAATAGGTAAGTGATATTGACTTAATAGGGAGGCCCCTGTCAATTCACGTTAGAGCACTTCCCGAAAAGTGGGAACCGGTTTTCGGATCATGAAGTGCGACCAGACAAAGCGCACTTCTGCGAAAAGTGGGAACCGGTTTTCGGATCAGGAAGTGCGTCCAA
>PKTQ01000032.1 GCA_002869085.1 Hyphomicrobiales bacterium
GCTGCATGGGCGGCTGGTCATCGCCGCCGATGGGGAGAAGGCCGCCGAGCTGGTGCGCAGCGGCGCGGTCGATGCGGGCATTGTGGAAATGACGGTGATATTAGACCCGCGCAATAAGGGCTTTGGCAGCCATGCCGCCCTGCCCGGCAGCGGCGGCGGGCTGGCCGAGCTGCGGGCCGGGCTAAGCCCCGCCGGGGCGCAGAAGCCCCCGGCGCTCGATCTGATCAGTTTTCTGATGTCGGGCGCGGCCGGGCCGGTACTGGCCCGCCATGGTTATGGCCCGCGCTGAAAGCTGCGAGTTGGTTTAAAACGGAATCTCGTCATCGAGATCGCTGGCGAACCCGCCGCCGCTCTGGCCGCCGCCGCCGCCCTGGCCACCGCCGCCTTGGGGCGCGGAACCGCCGCCGCCCTGATTGAAGCCGCCGCCACCGCCGCCGCCGCGCGAATCCAGCATGGTCAGGGCGCTGTTGAAGCCCTGCAGCACAACCTCGGTCGAATAGCGGTCATTGCCGGACTGGTCCTGCCATTTGCGGGTCTGCAACTGGCCCTCCACATAGATTTTGGAGCCCTTGTGCAGATATTGCTCGGCGATGCGCGCCAGGCCCTCGCTGAAAATGACGATCTGATGCCATTCGGTGCGCTCGCGCCGCTCACCGGTATTGCGGTCCTTCCAGCTCTCGCTGGTGGCCAGGCGCATATTCACCACCGGCCTGCCATCCTGCATATGACGCACTTCCGGTTCGGCGCCCAGATTGCCGATAAGGATGACCTTGTTCACACTGCCAGCCATGGTAAAACCCCTTTCGCTTGAAAATTCGCGCCCACCCTAGCCAAATCGCCGCCGAGCCACCAGAACAACCCGGTGCTTATCCACAATTGGCCGGAGCAAATGTTTTATGTTCCTTTTTTGTTCTAGCCAATCCGCCGGCAATTGGCAAGAGCTCCGGGCGCCCGGCCCGGCGCAGGCACAAAGCCGCCGGAGCCGGACATAAAATTCCGCCCGGACCTGCGACGGAAAATCGTCCGCGCCCGCGTTTACAACCATGTGCGCCGGGCTCAGGCCGGCCATCTCACCCGTTTGCAGCCCGCAACATAATAAAGGGATAAATCCAATGGCATCGTTCAATTCCTATGCCCGCAGTGTCGTGACCCCGGTCGCGGCGATTTTGTTCATCGTGTCCACCGTCACCGGCGTGATGCTGTTCTTCCACTGGCAGGGCGGCCTCGTCAAAGCCTCGCATGAATGGCTGAGCATAGTGTTTTCCGCCATCGCCATATGGCATCTGGTGCGCAACTGGACCAGTTTTCGCAATTATTTCAGAAACAATATCGCGGTGAGCGCGCTGGTGCTGTCGCTGGCGGTATCCCTTATATTCACCGGCATGACCGGCCGCACCGGCGGCGGCAGCCCGCGCGCCGTGTTCATGGCCCTGTCCCAGGCCAAGATCGAGCAGACCGCGCCGATTTTCGGCCTGACCCCGGACGAGGCCCTGAGCCGGCTGAAAGCGGCCGGGTATAGCGGCGCCCCCGGCGACAGCCTCAACAGCATCGGCAAGAGCGCCGGCCGGCGCGGCAGCGATGTGGTGATGCTGCTGGCGGGCAATATGCCGCATTGATCGGCTGAGCGCAGCCCGGTTACCTACTATAGAATCGATCAAATCTACCGCCATCAGAGATTTCATCCGATGGCGGATTGATCGGCAGCATCGCCGGACTTCACCCCCATAGCGGGTCAGGACGCATCCTTGTCCCCTGCCCGCTTTCGGCGCCATGACCGGCGCCGCCCTCGTGGGGTGCGGTCCGGGGAGCTGCGTCTCAGGGAGTGAACCGATGCGAAAACTGATCATAGCCCTTGCCGCCATTGCCGCCATGAACCAGGCCCAGGCGGCCGAGGACGACCCCATCACCACCATCGTCCAGGAAACCTGCGCCCTGTGCCACGGGGAACAGGGGGAGGCGTCCAGCTCGATCTATCCGCGCCTGGCCGGCCAGAACCGGGACTATCTCGCCAAGCAATTGCGCAATTTCCGCGACGGCAGCCGCAAGAGCGACACCATGAACGACATGGCCAAGGAGCTGAAGGACGAGGAAATCGCCGGCCTGGCCAGTTATTTCGCCGCCCAGCCGGTGCTGTCGCACCGGATCGCCTCGATCAAGAAGCCGCTGAACGCGGTCGGCTATTACATCTATCACAAGGGTAATAAATTCGCCGATATCCCGCCCTGTGCGTCCTGCCATGGCGAGCTTGGCGAAGGGGACGAGAACCTGCCGCGCCTGGCCGGACAGCACAAGCGCTATGTCGCGGCGCAGCTCGATGCCTTTCATGAGCGCAAGCGCACCAATGACAACCAGATCATGCGTTCGATCGCCAAGCGCCTGACCAAGCTGGAGATCGAGGCGGTCTCGCTTTATGTCAGCGGCCTGAAACCGCAACCGAAACCCTGATCCCCGCGCATGAAAAAGCCCCCGTCAAAGCTGTTGACGGGGGCTGTTTTTTTCCGGTCTGCGGCGCTCGTCAGAGCGAGGCGGGCCAGATCTCATGTTCCATATCGGTGCCGGCATAATCGCGCCGCGCTTCCAGGGCGGCCAGCAACAAGGCCTTCTTGGCCTTCAGCGCTTTCAGCTCGGACGGTATCTTGAGCGCCAGATCGCGGATCGATTCCTTGTTGACGATTACCACCCGGCTGTTGCGCTTGCCGTGGCGCATCACCAGCGAATAGAAGGTTTTGGCGTTTTTGGTGCGCAGCCGGATGCAGCCATGGGAGGCGGTGCGGCCGAGGCGGCGGACCGCCCGAGTGCCGTGAATGGCGTAACCGCCCTTGAAGAACACCGAATAGGGCATGGGCGACATGTGGTATTTGCGCGAATAATGCATGCGCGACAGCCATTTGGGCCGCCACTGGCCGACCGGGGTCCAATAACCGCGCCGTGCGGTTGACACCCGCCATTTATATCTCTCCACCCCATTGACATACACCTTCATGGTCTGGGTGGATTTGATGACCTTGGCGATGACTTCCGCCTCGGATTGAGCCGGCAACAATATGAACAATGAAAAAATGAACGCTATAGCCCCTGTCAAGCGCATTGACGCCTCCCTTGATGTTGTGTTGCCCGCAACATACCGAATTTGAACTAAATCTATATTAACTCCGGCCCTTTGCTTTTACACGATGTGTTAATTTCCGATCAAGATTTATTGATCCACCCGAAAGGCGCCGCTCCCCGGCGGGCCGGTGGATGCATGACACCCCACATCGGGCCCTGTCTTCGCGCCGCCTTAACGGGGCGCGGCCGCCCGCTTCAGCCGGTCATTGATCGCCTCGCCGAGCCCATGAGCGGGGACCGGCATGACGGCGATCGCCGCGCAGCCGGTGTCGTCGAGAATGTGCAGATAAGCAAACAGATTGGCCGCCGCCTCGCGCAGATCCCCCTCGGGACTGAGATTGAGCCCCGGCACGCCTTTGGGCCCGCCCGGCCCGAAAGCCAGCCACATCTCGCCCTCGCGCGGGGCATCCGCATTAAGGCGCATCCGGGCGCGGGGGGCATAATGGCTGGCCAGCATGCCGGGAGCGTGGGGGGCGCCGGTGTCGGAAGGGCTGGCGAGGGTTTCGCCCAGCGCGGCTTCGATCTCGTCGCGGGCGATCCCGCCGGGGCGCAATAGCAGCGGCGCGCCATCGGCGCCGAAACCGATAATGGTCGATTCGAGCCCCAGCGGGCACGCGCCGCCATCCAAAATCACCCTGACCGCATCGCCGAGCCCTTCATCCACATGCTCGGCCTCGGTGGGGCTGATGCGCCCGGACCGGTTGGCGCTCGGCGCCGCCACCGGCCCGGCAAAGACGCCGAGGAGATCGCGGGCCACCTGGTGATCCGGCACCCTGAGCGCCACGGTGCCAAGGCCGGCGCTGACCAGCTCGGAAAGGCCGCAATCCGGGCGGCGCGGCAGCACCAGGGTGAGCGCGCCGGGCCAGAATTTTTCGGCCAGTTCATCAGCGCGGGGCGAAAAGACGCCATAGCGCCGCGCGGCCTCATGATCCGGCACATGCACGATGAGCGGATTGAAGCGCGGGCGGCCCTTCGCCTCGAAGATGCGGGCGACGGCCTGGCCATTGCGGGCATCGGCGCCGAGGCCATAGACGGTCTCGGTCGGGAAGGCGACCAGCTCGCCCGCCGCCAGCGCCGCCGCCGCCCGGGAGAGCCCGGCCTCATCCGGGGCGATGATGCGGGTCCCGCCGGTCATGTTTTCGGTTCCGTGATGCGGAATTTGCGCCCCTGGGAGCGGCTGAGGGCGCGGGCGAGCCAGTTCGGCAGATATTTCGACAGCAGCGCCAGCAGGCGGTTGACCCGGCCGGTGACGCAGACGGCATCGCCGCGCATCACCGCCTCATAGCCCATGCGGGCGACGGTGTCCGCACCCTGCCACATGAAGCGGGGCAGTTTGCTGACCAGCTCACGCGCGCCGGTGACATCGTGAAATTCGCTATAGGTGAAACCGGGGCAGAGCGCGGTCACATGCACATTGAGGCCCTCATTTTCCAGGGCATGGGCCTCGGAAAAGCGGATCATGAACGCCTTGGCGGCGCCGTAGAGCGTGTGTCCGGCCGAGGCCGGCACCAGGCCGGCCAGAGAGGCCACATTGATGATGCGGCCATAACGGCGCGCGCGCATACCGGGCTCGAACAGATGCGCAAGATGGGCCGGAGCGGTGACCAGCACCTGGATGAAATCGCGCTGCTGATCCCAGCCGGTCTGGCTGTAGAGGCCGGGCACGCCGTAGCCCGCATTATTGACCAGCATGTCGATGGCCACCCCCCGCGCGGTCAATTCGTCGAACAGGTGCTGCGGGGTCTCCGGCCGGGCCAGATCGGCGGCCAGCACATGGACGGTGATGCCATGGCTGCGCGTCAGCTCGGCGGCCAGCGCATCGAGCCGGGCCTCGCGGCGGGCGGTCAGCACCAGATCGAAGCCTTTAGCGGCCAGCAATCTGGCGAAAGCGGCGCCTATCCCCGCCGATGCGCCGGTGATCAGCGCGGTTCTGGTCTCGGATTGCCCGGTCATATGCTCTGGCCTTATAAGGGGTGGAAAACAGCGATAAAAATCAGAACCACCTTATAGGCGATTTGCTATAGTCCTGACAAAACCGATTTTAATCACCAAGGAACATTCCATGCCTTATACCGCACCGGTCCGCGATATCCTGTTCGCCCTGCACTCAGTTCTCGATCTGCCGAAAGATGCGGCCCCCGAAGCCGCGCCGGAGCTTGACCCGGATATATTGGCCGCGGTGCTGGAAGAGGCCGGGCGCTATGCCTCGGAGGTGATCGAGCCGCTGAACCGCGACGGCGACCGCATGGGCGCAAAGCTGGAAGACGGCAAGGTGACGCTGCCGCCGGGCTGGACGGAAGCCTACCGGCAATGGTGCGATGCGGGCTGGGCGGCTCTGACCGGCGATCCTGAATATGGCGGTCAGGGGTTGCCGACCTTCCTCAATTCGGCAGTACATGAGATGTGGAATTCGGCCAATACCTCGTTTTCGCTGGCGCCGATGCTGACCCAGAGCGGGGTCGAGGCGATGGAGCACCATGCCAGCGAGACGCTGAAACAGACCTATCTCGCCAATCTGATCTCCGGCAAATGGACCGGCACCATGAACCTGACCGAGCCCCATGCCGGCTCGGATCTGGGGGCGCTGCGCTGCCGGGCGATCCCGCAGGAGGATGGCTCCTACCGGCTGAAGGGCACCAAGATTTTCATCACTTATGGCGACCATGAGATGACCGAGAACATCATCCATATGGTGATTGCCCGCATTGACGGGGCACCGAAGGGGGTGAAGGGCATTTCGCTGTTTCTGGTGCCAAAATATCTGGTCAATGCGGATGGCAGCCTGGGGGCGCGCAATGATGTGCATGCGGTCAGCCTCGAGCACAAGCTCGGCATCAATGCCAGCCCGACGGCGGTGCTGGCCTTTGGCGAGAACGAAGGCGCGGTGGGCTATCTCGTGGGCGAGGAAAACAAGGGCCTGGCGCATATGTTCACCATGATGAACAATGCCCGCCTGGCGGTGGGGGTGCAGGGTGTGGGGGTGTGCGAAATGGCAACCCAGCACGCCCTTGCCTATGCGCGCGAGCGCAAGCAAGGGCGCGGGGCCGGCACCGAGCCCGGCCAGATGACCGAGATCATCAACCATCCGGATATCCGCCGCACCCTGATGACCATGCGCGCCCTCACGCAAGGGGCGCGGATGATCTGTCTGGCGACCGGGCTGGCGCTGGACATGGCCAAATCCGGCCCCTCCGAGACCCGTGCGGCCAATGCGGCCCGCGCCGCCCTGCTGACCCCGGTTGCCAAGGCGTTTGCGACCGACGCGGCGGTGGAGGTGGCCTCGCACGGGGTGCAGATTCACGGCGGCATGGGCTTCATCGAGGAAACCGGCGCGGCGCAATATTACCGCGATGCGCGCATTCTGCCGATCTATGAAGGCACCAATGGCATTCAGGCGATGGACCTTGTTGGGCGCAAGCTGCCGATGGAGGATGGGGCGGTGGTGCACGGCTTCATCAATGAACTGAGGCAGATCGGCGAACAGGCCCGCGCCAATAACGCGCCGGAACTGGGCCGCACCGGAGAACGGGTGCTGGAAGCGGCGGCGGCCCTGGAAGAGGCCACGGACTGGCTGCTCGGAGCTCTCGCTACCGAGCCCTCCAAGGCCATGGCCGGGGCGACCCCCTATCTGCGCCTGTTCGGGCTTGCCACCAGCGGCGCCTGGCTGGCCAAGGGGGCGCTGGCGGCGCTGGGGGATGACAATCTCAGCGCCGAGGAGAAAAGAGTGCGCATCGCGCTCGCCCGTTTCATGGCGGAAAACCTGTTGCCGGAAACGGCTGGGCTTCAATCCACGGTGACTGAGGGCGGCGAAGCCGCGCTGGCGTTGGAACCGGATCTGTTATAAGCCGGCCGCGCCTGCTGGCCTGACAGGGTGGATCGATCGATGGTTGTTGCCTCGCCCCTGAGGACGATCAGCCGAGCCGCAAAGCGGTTTGCCAAGCTGTTGCAAGCCTTGCGGATATCTGGAAACCGGTTCGAAAAACTGGTCAATCTGGCC
>PKTQ01000286.1 GCA_002869085.1 Hyphomicrobiales bacterium
CCGCCCGTTCCGCGCCGACAACTGGCTGCTCTATGTGCATGACAGCCCCAGCGCCGCCAGCTCTTTGGGGCTGACCCGCGGCCATATCTACACCCGCGATGGGGTGCTGGTGGCCACGGTGGCCCAGGAAGGCCTGATCCGCCGCCGCAGCCGCTGATCCGGTTAAAAATTGTGCGATTAAATATTAGGCGTATACCGTTATCTGCCTAATAATTGATCATTAACCGATCCTTCATCCTGATTTCCCGACCGGTCATGGTCGTCATAAGCTGTTTATAAACAGCGATTTGCTGTCGATTCGAAAAAACTGGCCCGCTTGTTGCAAAAATCAGGTCGGTTTACCGGGTTTATCGCCCAGAGGGAAAACAGCAAGGATTGACAGATATGAAATTCATTATTGCGGTCATCAAACCGTTCAAGCTCGACGAGGTGCGCGAAGCCCTCACCGAGCTCGGCGTGCATGGCCTGACGGTCACCGAGGTCAAGGGCTATGGCAGGCAGAAGGGCCACACGGAAATCTACCGTGGCGCCGAATATGCCGTGAATTTTCTGCCCAAGCTCAAAATCGAGGTCGCCGTCGGCGCCAATATTGCCGAGCAAGTGGTCGACACCATCCGCCAGGCCGCCAATACCGGCCAGATCGGCGATGGCAAGATTTTCGTTGCCGACATCTCCCATGTGGTGCGCATCCGCACTGGGGAAACCGATGACGAGGCGCTTTAGCCCAATTTCTTGAAACAGATATTTCGGATGCCGGCTTTGGGGCGCGGCATTCCATCAGTAAAGGGAAGACAATCATGAATCACCTTAAACGATATGCCGTCCCCGTGGCGGCCGGTCTGGCGTTCGGTCTGCTTGCGGACAGCGCGCTGGCCCAGGATGCCGCCAAGGCGGCTGAAGCGGTCGATGTACCGAAAAACAGCGTCTATGTTCTCAACACCCTCCTGTTCCTGATCGGTGGCTTCCTGGTCATGTGGATGGCCGCCGGCTTCGCCATGCTGGAAGCCGGCCTGGTGCGTACCAAGAACGTCGCCATGCAGTGCACCAAGAACGTGGCGCTCTATGCGATCGCCGGCCTGATGTTCTGGGTGGTGGGCTACAATCTCATGTATAACGAGGTGGCCAGCCATATGGGCCTGTTCGGCACCTTCACGCCCAAGGACATTCCCGATCCGGCCAAGGATACCGGCGATTATGCCGCCGCTTCCGACTGGTTCTTCCAGATGGTGTTCTGCGCCACCACCGCTTCGATCGTCTCCGGCACCCTGGCCGAGCGCATCAAGCTGTGGCCGTTCCTGATCTTCACCGCCATTCTCACCGGCATGATCTATCCGATCGAAGGCGCCTGGAAATGGGGCGCGGGCTGGCTGGCCTCGGGTGAGGACGTGAGCTGGATCAAATCCGTGGCCGGTGCTGAATTCCAGGACTTCGCCGGTTCCACCCTGGTGCATTCCGCCGGCGGCTGGGCCGCTCTGGCTGGTGTGCTGCTGCTCGGCGCCCGTCGCGGCAAATACGGCAAGGACGGCTCGGTGCATCCGATCCCCGGTTCCAACATGCCGCTCGCCACGCTCGGCACCTTCATTCTGTGGCTCGGCTGGTTCGGCTTCAATGGCGGCTCGCAGCTCGCCATGGGTTCGCTCGAGGACGCCTCGGCCGTCTCGCGCATCTTCGTCAACACCAATCTGGCCGCTGCGGCCGGCGCGGTTGTGGCTCTGATCCTGGCCCAGGTCATCTACAAGAAGGTTGACCTGACCTTCGTGCTCAACGGCGCCCTGGCCGGCCTTGTGTCGATCACCGCCGAGCCCCTGACCCCGTCACCCCTGCTCGCCATCATCATCGGCGGTGTCGGCGGTGCCATCGTGGTGTTCGCGGTGCCGATGCTCGACAAGCTGAAAATCGACGATGTGGTCGGCGCCATTCCGGTCCATCTGATGGCCGGCATCTGGGGCACCCTGGCGGTTCCGATCACCAATTCCGACGCCAGCTTCCTGGCTCAGATCATCGGTATTCTCGCCATCGGCGTGTTCACCTTCGTGGTCAGCCTGGTGGTGTGGTCCATCCTCAAATTCACCATCGGTATCCGCGTCAGCGCCGAGGACGAAGATATGGGCCTCGACATGGCGGAGATCGGCCTGGAAGCCTATCCGGAATTCGGAACCGGCTCCCAGCGCATGTAACACGAGCTTCCTGTAGCAAGGTGGGCCTACCTTCCCCGCCTTGACACCAACTAGCCGGGAACCCTACCCAGGGTTCCCGGTCTTTTGCTTTAAAATTAAGCATCCTGCCGCTTTATTCTGCCCAAAATTTAGGCAGATTTACCTGGCGCTGTTTTCAGCAGCACCGGAGTTCCCGCTGAAATTACTGAAACTTCCCGCTCCATCCGGTCTCTGGCACGGGGTTTGATAGGGCCATGCCAGCTCAGTGCCGGATCCAACCGGCCGGCTACAGGAAGTTTCATGAGACCGGCGCCAGCCGGACCAGCACAGGGGGAAGGGTGATGGACAGCCAGCTCAACGGCGCGGACGTCTTTTTTGTTTTATTGGGCGCGATATTGGTATTCGCCATGCATGGCGGATTTGCCTTTCTGGAGGTCGGCACCGTCCGCCACAAGAACCAGGTCAACGCCCTGATCAAGATTCTGGTGGATTTCGCCATCTCCACCCTGGTTTATTTCTTCATCGGCTATCTGATCGCCTATGGGGTGCATTTCTTCGCTTCGGCCGCTTTCATCAGCGGTGAGGGCGCCGGCTTCGAAAATCAGGGCCTCAGCCTGGTGAAATTCTTCTTCCTCGCCACTTTCGCCGCCGCGATCCCGGCCATCATCTCCGGCGGCATTGCCGAGCGCGCCAGCTTCTGGCCGCAATGCATCGCCACCGGCCTGATTGTCGGCCTCGTATATCCGCTGTTCGAGGGCCTGGTGTGGAACGGCAATTTCGGAGTTCAGGCCTGGCTGGAAAAGCTCACCGGCGCCTCTTTTCATGACTTTGCCGGCTCCGTGGTGGTGCATGCGGTCGGCGGCTGGCTCGCCCTGGGCGCGGTGCTGCTGCTCGGTCCGCGCCTCGGCCGCTATACCCGTTCCGGCAAGCTGATCGGCATTCCGCCTTCCTCCATTCCGTGGCTGGCGCTCGGCTCCTGGCTGCTCTGCACCGGCTGGTTCGGGTTTAACGTCATGTCGGCCCAGTCCCTCAAGGGCATCACCGGCCTGGTGGCCATGAACTCGCTGATGGCGATGATCGGCGGCGTGCTGTCGGCGCTGGTCTTCGGCAAGAAGGACCCTGGCTTTGTCCACAATGGCGCCCTGGCCGGCCTGGTGGCGGTCTGCGCCGGCTCCGACATCATGCATCCCATGGGCTCGCTGGTGGTCGGCACCGTTGCCGGCTGGATCTTCGTTACCTTCTTCACCCTGTGCGAGACCCGCTGGAAAATCGACGATGTGCTGGGCGTCTGGCCGTTGCATGGCCTGTGCGGCGCCTGGGGCGGGGTTGCCGCCGGCATTTTCGGCCTCGAGGCCCTGGGCGGCATGGGCGGGGTGTCCCTCATCAGCCAGGTTATCGGCACGCTCGCCGGCGCCCTCTATGCCCTGGCGGCCGGATTTGTCATCTATGGCGCCCTGAAAGCCACCATCGGCATCCGCCTCAACGAGGACGAGGAATTCCGCGGCGCCGATCTGACCATCCACAAGATCAGCTCCAACCCCGAGGCGGATATGACCGCAAAATAGGCCGCCCGCCAATATTTGGCCGATTTCAGCGCCCGGGAAAGCGATTTCCCGGGCGTTTTCGTGCCCGCAGGCGAGGGGCGCTTTCAGCCTGGGTTTAACCCGGGCTTAACCCTGTGCGCCTTACCCTGAACCCTGCGGCGGCGGCTTTGTGTGAAGCCCGGCCAGACAGTTCGGTTTGCGCGGCTCCCGCTTCGGTTCAAGGGCGTGGGGGGCGCGCCCATATGTATCAGATTGAGTATCATGACCGCTTCACGGTTTCATAATCTGCCCGAATCGCCCTTTGTGCGCCTGCGTGCCCTGCTCAGTGAGGATCCGCCCGGCGCCGATATCATCGATATGACCATCGGCGAGCCCCGCCACCCTCAGCCCGGTTTCATCGCCGACGCGATCGCCCGCGAGGCCGAGGGCTTCGGCCGCTATCCGCCGATCAACGGCACATCTGAGCTGCGCGCCGCCATCGCCGCCTGGGCCAACCGGCGCTACGATCTTGGCGAGGCGCTGGATCCGGACCGGCACATCGCGCCGCTCAGCGGCACCCGTGAGGGCCTGTTCTATGCCGCCGCCTTCCTGCTGCCGGACAAATATAATCCGGTCATGCTGCTGCCCAATCCCTATTATCCGGTCTATGCCGCCGCCGCCATGAATGCGGGCGCCGAGCCGGTCTATCTGAATTGCGGCCCCGGCACCGGCTTTCTGCCCGACCTTGCCGCCCTCACGCCCGAACTGCTTGCCCGCACCGCCGGTTTTTACATGTGCTCGCCCTCCAACCCCCAGGGCGCGGTGGCGCCGCCTGAATATCTGGCCGAGCTGCTGCGCCTTGCCAGGCGGCACGATTTCGTGCTGATCATGGATGAATGCTATGGGGAGATTTACACCGGTGCACCGCCGCCGGGCAGCCTCGCCGTGGCCGCGAAAAGCGGCGGCTTTAAAAATCTGCTGGCCTTTCACTCCCTGTCGAAGCGCTCCAACCTGCCGGGCCTGCGCTCGGGCTTTTGCGCCGGGGATGAGGATCTGGTGGCGCGCTTTTTAAGGCTGCGCAATGTCGCCGGCCCGCAAACACCGCTGCCCCTGCAGACTGCTGCTGCGGCGGCCTGGTCCGATGAGGACCATGTCGAGCAAAACCGCCGCCTCTACCGGGCCAAATTCGACGCCGCCGATGAGATTCTGGGCAGCCGTTTCGGCTATCGCCGCCCCGGCGGCGGCTTTTTCATCTGGTTGGATATGCGCGCCCATGGCGGCGGCGAGGCCGCCGCGCTGGAGCTGTGGCGCGGCGCCGGTCTGCGCACCATACCGGGCGCTTATCTCGGCGCCGATACGCCCGGGGGAAATCCGGGTGCCGATTTTCTGCGCATTGCGCTTGTTCAAAACGAAGAGCTGACCCGCGAGGGCCTGACCCGGCTGGTCGGCGTGTTGGAGGAATAGACCGTGGCGATCTGGAATACATTGGGCTTGCTCGGCGATCAGGACACCGACCGGGATGGGCTGGGTTTCACCCGCAAACGGGTCTATGAGGTTGCCGGCACCTTCATCTTCCTGCTTTGCGTCGCGGCGCTGATCAGCCTGCTGAGCTGGTCCCATGACGATCCCAGCTTCAACCATGCCACCGGCGCGGCGCCCGGCAATCTGCTCGGACTGCCCGGCGCCCAGACCGCTGATCTCATGATGCAGATGTTCGGGCTGGCCGCGCCGATGCTGATCTTCGTGGCCGCCCTGTGGGGCTGGCGCCTGACCGCCCACCGCCCGCTCAGCCATATGGTGTGGCGCCTGCCGGCTCTGCTGCTCGGGGTCACCGGCCTGTCCGGCCTTGTCGCCGTGCTGCCGGCGCCCGGCGTATGGCCGCTGCAGACCGGGCTCGGCGGCGCCTCGGGCGAGCTCGCCCTGGCCAATCTTTCCGCCCTGTTCGCCGCCCTCTTGCCCAATATCGGCGGCCAGCCTTTCGCGCTGCTGCTCTTGTTGCCGCTCACCGCCGTGCTGCTCCTTTATGCCGCCGATCTGCGCCTATCGGAATTGCTGTCGGTGATGCGCCTCTTTGGCGAGGAGGGGCGCGATGCCGCCCTGCGCAGCTATGGCGCCGCCGACCATATGCGCCTCAGCATGGCCGCCGCCTGGCGCCGCTGGCGCCGCCGCCTGTCGGCGCTGAAGGCGCGGCTGCCCTTTGTCCGGGCGGCCGAGCCGGCTGCTGCCGAAGAGGCCTTTGAAGACTATGACTATGACGAAACCGGCGCCGAGGATTATGACGAGGCGGATTGGGACGAGGCGGAACCCGCCCCCTCCTGGCTGGCGCGTTTGCGGCAAAGGGTTCTGGGGGCTGAGAGCCCGGCGGTTCCCGACCCGAATCATGGGCGCATCGAGCCGGTGTTTTTCGACAATTACCGCCCCAATCTGGCCAATGAGCCGGACCCCGCCGCCTCGCAGCAGGATCTGCTCAGCGCCGCCCAGCGCGTCGAGCGCAGCGCCAAGCGCATCCGCCCCGGCAAGCGCGCCCGCAAGGAGGCCGAACCGGAATTCCCGTTCTGCCCGCCCGAATCCTATCAGCTGCCGTCTCTGAGCTTTCTGGTGGCGCCGAAAAAACCGGCCCGCAAGGCCAGCGGCAACGACCGGGCGCTGGAGCAGAATGCTCGCCTGCTGGAAGCGGTGCTGGACGATTTCGGCATTCGCGGCAAAATTCTGAAAGTGCGCCCCGGTCCGGTGGTCACCCTTTATGAGCTGGAGCCCGCTCCCGGCATCAAATCTTCACGGGTGATCGGCCTCGCCGACGACATCGCCCGCTCGATGAGCGCCATTTCCGCCCGCATCGCGGTGGTGCCGGGCCGCAATGTCATCGGCATCGAGCTGCCCAATGCGGCGCGCGAAACCGTCTATCTGCAGGAATTGGTCGCCTCCAGCGATTACGACAATTCCAAGGCCTCGCTGCCGCTGATACTCGGCAAGACCATCGGCGGCGAGCCTGTGATCGCCGATCTCGCGCGTATGCCTCATCTGCTGATCGCCGGCACCACCGGCGCCGGCAAGTCGGTCGGGGTCAACACCATGATCCTGTCGCTGCTCTACCGGCTGCCGCCGGACAAGTGCAAGCTGATCATGGTCGATCCGAAAATGCTGGAATTGTCGGTCTATGACGGCATTCCGCATCTGCTCACCCCGGTGGTGACCGACCCGAACAAGGCGGTGGTGGCCCTGAAATGGACCGTGCGGGAAATGGAAACCCGCTATCAGAGCATGTCGAAGCTGGGGGTGCGTAATATTGACGGCTATAATGCCCGGGTTGAGACCGCCGCCAAGCGCGGCGAGGTGCTGACCCGCAAGGTGCAGACCGGCTTCGAGCCCGAGACCGGCCAGGCCATCTATGAGGAAGAAGAGCTCAATCTGGAGCCGATGCCCTATATCGTGGTGGTGGTCGACGAGATGGCCGATCTGATGATGGTGGCCGGCAAGGATATCGAGGGGGCCATCCAGCGCCTGGCCCAGATGGCCCGCGCCGCCGGCATCCACATGATCACCGCCACCCAGCGCCCCAGTGTCGATGTCATCACCGGCACCATCAAGGCCAATTTCCCCACCAGGATCAGCTTTCAGGTCACCTCCAAGATCGACAGCCGCACTATTCTGGGCGAGCAGGGCGCCGAGCAGTTGCTCGGACGCGGCGACATGCTCTATATGGCCGGCGGCGGCCGCATCACCCGCGTGCACGGCGCCTTTGTCACCGACGAGGAGGTCGAGGACATCGTCGCCCATCTGAAAACGCAAGGGGTGCCGGAATATCTCGAGGCGGTCACCGAGGAAACCGAGGAGGAGGCCGGTGCGGCCTTCGGCCTCAGCGGCGGCACCTCAAAGGAGGACCAGCTGTTTGATCAGGCCATCGCCATTGTGGCGGCGGATCGGAAAGTTTCCACATCTTATATTCAACGCCGCCTGTCAATTGGCTATAACCGGGCCGCAACCATTATCGAACGGATGGAGGAAGAGGGCGTTATCGGCCCCGCCAATCATGCCGGAAAACGTGAAATCCTGCTGCCGGACCCGGAAGACGCCTTTTAGGCGTCATTGGCCCCGACCGGCCGCTGCGGGTCAGGGCTCATGAACCTGATCAAGGCCGGCGCCACCGTCGGCGGCCTGACCATGGTCAGCCGGGTGCTGGGCTTTGCCCGCGATGTGCTGATCGCCATGGCGCTCGGCACCGGCCCGGTGGCGGATGCATTTTTCGTCGCCTTCCGCTTTCCCAATCTGTTCCGGCGCCTGTTTGCCGAAGGCGCCTTCAACTCGGCCTTCGTGCCGCTGTTCTCAAAGCGCCTCGAGGGCGAGGGCGTACCGTCCGCCCGCCAGTTCGCCGTCGCGGTGCTCAGCGTGCTGGTCACCACCCTGGCCATCTTCACCGCCATCGCCGAAATCTCCATGCCCTGGCTGATGATGATCATCGCGCCGGGCTTCCTCGAAGACCCGCACAAATACGACCTGGCGGTGCTGCTGACCCAAATCGCCTTTCCCTATCTCTTGTTCATGTCCCTGACCGCGATGATCAGCGGCGTGCTGAATTCCATGGGCCGCTTCGCCGCCGCCGCCGCCGCGCCGATCCTGCTGAATGTGATCCTGATCGCCGCTCTTCTGGGTATTGTCCGGCTCGGCCTCAGCAACACAAATGAGGCCGGTGTCATCCTGGTGTGGGGCGTGGCGCTGGCCGGGCTTGCCCAGGCCGCCGCCCTCTGGTTCGCCAGCCGCCGCGCCGGCATCACATTGGGGTTCACCCGCCCGCGCCTCACCCCCGGCGTGATGAAGCTGGTGCGGCTTGGCATTCCCGGCATCATCGCCGGCGGCATTACCCAGATCAATCTGCTGATCGGCACCATCATCGCTTCATTGCAGGCCAGCGCCGTTGCCTGGCTCTATTATGCCGACCGCATCTATCAATTGCCCCTGGGGGTGATCGGCGTCGCCATTGGCGTGGTGCTGCTGCCGGACCTGTCGCGCCGGCTGCGCGCCGGCGACGGTTCCGGCCTGCATTCCAGCCAGAACCGGGCGCTGGAACTGTCGATGCTGCTCACCATCCCGGCCGCCGCCGCCCTCGTTGCCATGCCCGCGCCGATCATCCAGACCCTGTTCGAGCGCGGCGCCTTTGCCGCCGCCGATACCGAAGCCGCCGCCCTGGCGCTGGCCGCCTTTGCCCCCGGCCTGCCGGCCTTCGTGCTGATCAAGGTGTTCTCGCCCGGCTTTTTCGCCCGCGAGGACACCCGCACACCGATGTATTTCGCCGGCATTTCGGTGGCGGTGAATATTACCGGCTCTTTGGGCCTGTTTTTCATTCTCGGCCATGTCGGCATCGCCGTCGCCACCTCGCTCGCCGGCTGGATCAATGCCGGCCTGCTCGGCTGGACCCTCTATCGGCGCGGCGGCTTCCAGCCCGACGCCCGCCTGAAACGGCGCCTGCCCCGCATCCTGGCCGCCTCGGTGCTGATGGCCCTGGTGCTGTGGTGGATGGGCGGCGAGCTCGAAGGGGCCTTCCAGGCCGGCGTGCCGCTGGCCATGCGCGCCACCTTGCTGGCCGGCATGATCTTCGGCGGCATGATGACCTTCTGGGCCCTGGCCGAATTTTCCGGCGCCGCCCATATCGGCGAAGTGATCGCCCGCTTTCGCCGCCGCCCCCCGCCCCGATGACTTGCTTACCGGCGCCGGACAGGGCATAAGGCTTTCCAAAATCAACCAAGGTCAGGTCTCATGAGTTCTCACCCCCCGCGCGTCTTCTCCGGTGTGCAGCCGACCGGCAATCTGCATCTGGGCAATTATCTCGGCGCCATCACCCGTTTCGTCACCCTTCAGGACAGCCATGACTGCATTTATTGCGTGGTCGACCTGCACGCCATCACCCTGTGGCAGGACCCGAAGGAACTGACCCATAATATCCGCGAGGTCACGGCGGCCTTTCTCGCCGCCGGCATCGACGCGGACAAGCATATCGTGTTCAACCAGAGCCAGGTGTCGGCCCATGCCGAACTTGCCTGGGTGTTCAACTGCGTCGCCCGCATGGGCTGGCTCAACCGCATGACCCAGTTCAAGGAAAAGGCCGGCAAACACAAGGAAAACGCCTCCGTCGGCCTGTTTTCCTACCCCAATCTGATGGCGGCGGACATCCTGGCCTATCGCGCCACCCATGTGCCGGTGGGCGAGGACCAGAAGCAGCATCTGGAACTGTCGCGCGACATCGCCCAGAAATTCAACACCGATTTTGCCGAATCCATCGCCGCCAATGGCCATCAGGGCGGGTTTTTCCCGCTGCCCGAGCCGCTGATCACCGGCCCGGCCACCAGGGTGATGAGCCTGCGCGATGGCTCCAAGAAGATGAGCAAGTCCGACCCGTCCGACTATTCGCGCATCAACCTGACCGACGATCAGGACATGATCGCCAAGAAAATCCGCAAGGCCCGCACCGATCCCGAGCCGCTGCCTTCCGAAACCGCCGGTTTCGAGGGCCGGCCCGAAGCCGCCAATCTGGTCGGTATCTATGCCGCCCTTGCCGGCAAGAGCCACGAAGAAGTGCTGCACGATTTCGGCGGCCAGCAGTTTTCGGTGTTCAAGCCGGCCCTGGCCGAACTGGCCGCCGAGACCCTGGGGCCGATCAGCACCGAGATGAAAAAGCTGATGGCCGCGCCCGATCACATCGACGATATTCTGCGCGCCGGCGCCGCCCGCGCCCGGGCCATCGCCGCGCCCATATTCGACGATGTGCGCAGGATCATCGGTTTTGTGAGCTAGGGTGCTGATCCAGGGCTTTGCGGCTTGAACCGGGGGGCGGTGCGCCCCATCTGGTTCAGGAGATGACGAATTCCAGGAATTATGTTAGAATAATTCCAAATTAACCGCATACCGACACTTATTAAGGACAGATCATGTTTATCCAGACCGAAACCACGCCGAACCCGGCCACACTGAAATTCCTGCCCGGCCAGGATGTGCTCGGCCAGGGCTCGCAGGATTTCCGCAGCCCCGGCGAGGCCAGCATTTCCCCGCTGGCCAGCCGCCTGTTCGAGGTCGACGGCGTCATCGGCGTTTTTCTGGGCGCCGATTTCGTCTCGGTCACCAAGGCCGGCGGCGACTGGGACTATCTGAAGCCGGCGCTGCTCGGCGCCATCATGGAGCATTACCTCTCCGGCGCCCCGGTGATCGAAGGCGAGGGCGCCGCGATCGATGAGAGCTTCAACGCCTCCGATGCCGAAACCGTGGCCCAGATCAAGGAGCTGCTGGAAACCCGGGTGCGCCCGGCCGTGGCTCAGGACGGCGGCGACATCGTGTTCCAGGGCTTTCGCGAGGGCATTGTCTATCTGCACATGCAGGGCGCCTGCTCCGGCTGCCCCAGCTCGACCGCCACACTGAAAAACGGCATCGAGAACCTGCTGCAGCATTTCCTGCCTGAAATCAAAGAAGTTCGGGCCGTCTGATTTTGTCCCGGCTTCTGGCCATCGACACCACCACCGGCGCCTGTTCCGCCGCCCTTTATGAGCCGGCGGCCGGCACCATCGAGGCGGCGCGTTACAGGGCTATGCCCCGTGGCCATGCCGAGGCGCTGGCACCGATGGTGGCCGAGGTCATGGACGAGGCCGGCGCGGCGATGCGCGATGTGTCCCGCGTGGCCGTGACGGTGGGCCCCGGTACCTTCACCGGCTGCCGCATTGGCCTGGCTTTCGCCCGCGCTCTTGGCGCCGCGCTTGGCTGCCCGGTCATCGGTGTCTCGACCCTGCGGGCCATTGCCGCCAATGTGTTTCTGGGCGGCGACCCGGACGCCCCCCCGGTTGCCAGCGACATCGCCGCGCTGATGGATGCAAGGCGCGGCGAGCTATATCTGCAGCTTTTCGCCCAGGGTGGCGCCCCGCGCACCGCGCCCCGGCTCATCAAAGTGCTGGACGCGGTAGAGGAACTGGGGGGTGAGGGACTGATGCTCGCCGGCACCGGCGCCGATGTGCTGATCAATGCGGGCGCCGCCCCCGGCTGGACCCGCGCCGCCGCGCCCGATTTTCCCGATGCCCGCCTCATCGCCCGCCTCGCCGCCGCCATGCCCGATCCGGACACCATGCCGGAGCCGCTTTATCTGCGGGCCCCCGATGCCAAGCTGCCGCAAAACAAGCCGCAATTGCGCGCGGGGCCGGCCCCCCTTGCCTGATACTGCCGCCCCCGACACCGCCGCCCCTGACACCGCCGCCATTCTGACCGCGCTGCCCGGCCATCTGGTCGGGGCCGATCTCGCCGCGGCGGCGGCGGTCCTGCACAGGGCCTGTTTTTCGCCCGGCTGGGACCAGGCGGCGCTGGCGGCCCTGCTCGCCATGCCGGGGGCTGGCCTTTATGTGCTGAGCCGGGGCGAGGATGATGATCGGCTGGCCGCCATGCTGCTGGCCCGCGCGGCGGCGGACGAGGCGGAAATCATCACCCTCTGCGTCGATCCTTCCTGCCGCGGCAACGGTTTCGGCAAGCGTCTGATCCGCGAGATGGGCGAGCATCTCGGCCGCGATGGCGTCCGCACCCTGTTTCTGGAAGTGGCCGATGGTAACCGGGCCGCCAAAGCGCTCTACCGCGATTGCGGTTTCCGGGTTATCGGCCGCCGCCGCGCCTATTATGCGGACGGCGACGATGCCATAATCATGCGCCGCGCCGATATGATTTGAAGACATGATCTGAAATTGCTACACATTAGCAAATCACCGAGGAACTTTTGAGCCGGATAGCACCATGAGCGGACAAGCCATCAGCAAGATTGAGAAACTGTGCATCGATAAAAACATGCGCATGACCGAGCAACGCCGGGTCATTGCCCGGGTGCTGTCCTCGGCCAAGGACCATCCCGATGTGGAGGAGGTCTATCGCCGCACCGCCAAGATCGACCAGAAGATATCGATCGCCACGGTCTATCGCACCGTGCGCCTGTTCGAGGAGGCCGGCATTCTGGAGCGCCATGATTTCCGCGATGGCCGCGCCCGCTACGAGCTGGCCGAATCCCATCATCACGACCATCTGATCGATCTTGAGACAGGCAATGTGATCGAGTTCCAGAGCGACGAGATCGAACGCCTGCAGGAAAAAATCGCCGCCGAGCTTGGTTTCGAACTGGTCGATCACCGGCTCGAGCTCTATGGCTCGCCCAAAAAGGGCTGACCCGTTGATGTCCGGCTCACTCCGTTCCCGCCGTTCCGGTTGCTGAAGGCCGATGTCCCGCCTGCGCGGCACCGCCCTGGCCGCCGGCTATCTCGGCCTGACCCTGCCCTCCATGCTGGTGCAGGCGCTGCTGCTGAAATCGGGCTCGCGCCTGCAGGCCTCATTCCCCATGTATTACCACCGGGCGGTGACCCGCATGCTCGGCATCCGCGTCCATGTTGAGGGCGCGCTGCCCAAAGCCGGGCCGGTGCTGATCGCCGCCAATCATGTCTCCTGGCTCGACATTCCGGTGATGAGCACGGTGATGCCCCTGTCCTTCGTCGCCAAGAGCGATGTCGCCGCCTGGCCGTTTTTCGGCTGGCTGGCCAAATTGCAGCGCTCGGTGTTCATCGACCGCACCCGCCGGGTGCGGGCCATGCACCAGAAGGCCGAGATCGAAAAGCGCCTGTCCGCCGGCGATGTGCTGGTGCTGTTCGCCGAGGGCACCAGTTCCGACGGCAACCGGGTTCTGCCTTTCCGCAGCGCCCTGCTGTCCGCCGCCGGGGCGGATGGCCAGGATGGCGGCCCGCCGGTCTACCCGGTGTCCATTGCCTATACCCATCGCTGGGGCCTGCCCATGGGGGTGCAGGGCCGCCCCGAATATGCCTGGTATGGCGACATGGAATTGCTGCCCCATCTGTGGAACGTGTTCAAGCGCGGGCCGATCGATGTCACGGTGTGTTTCCACCCTCCCGAAACCGTGGGCAGCGCCGGCGGTCGCAAGGCACTGGCCGAGCTGTGCCGCCAGCGCGTGCGCGGCGGCCTGGCCGAGGCCCTCACCGGGCGCCGCGCCGCGCCGGCCGAGCGCGCGGCTGGCGCATGAGTGTTTTCTTGTCTATATGGGGGCAGGCGGCCCGCATAGGGCGGGCGCCAATGTGTGACGGACGGATATGCCAGTGAGCCGCAAACTGTTTATCAAAACCTTCGGCTGCCAGATGAATGTCTATGATTCTGGCCGCATGTCCGATGCGCTGGCCGCGTCGGGCTATGTGGAGGCCGCCAGTCCGGATGAGGCGGATCTGGTGATCCTGAACACCTGCCACATCCGCGAAAAGGCGGCGGAAAAAGTGTTTTCCGAATTGGGCCGGCTGCGGCTGCTCAAATCCCGCCGCCTTGAAGAGGGCCGGCGGATGATCATCGGCGTCGCCGGCTGTGTCGCCCAGGCCCAGGGCGAGGAAATTCTCGACCGGGCCCCGGTGGTGGATCTGGTGCTCGGCCCTCAGGCCTATCACAAGCTGCCGGAAATCGAGCAGCGCGTGCGCTCCGGCGAGCGGGTGATCGAGATGGATTTCCCCGCCGAGGAAAAATTTGAGCGCCTTCGCGGGGTCGATCGCCGCGCCGCCGCCGCCCCGGTCAGCGCCTTTCTGGCGGTGCAGGAGGGCTGCGATAAATTCTGCACTTTCTGCGTGGTGCCCTATACGCGCGGCGCCGAATATTCCCGCCCCAGCGGACAGATTCTCGAAGAGGCCCGCAAACTGGCCGGGCAGGGGGTGCGCGAGATCACCCTGCTGGGCCAGAACGTCAATGCCTGGAGCGGGGGCGGCGAGCATGGCGGTAACTGGCGGCTGGCGGATCTGCTGGGGGCGGTGGCGGCACTGCCCGGCATCGAGCGCCTGCGCTACACCACCAGCCATCCGCGCGACATGGATGACAGCCTGATCGAGGCCCATGGCGCGCTGCCCCAGCTCATGCCCTATCTGCATCTGCCGGTGCAGTCGGGCTCGGACCGGATTTTGCAGGCCATGAACCGGCGCCATAATGCCGAAGATTACTTACGCATTCTCGAGCGGGTGCGCCGCGCCCGCCCCGGCATTGCGCTCGCCTCTGATTTTATCGTCGGCTTTCCCGGTGAGACCGATGCGGATTTCGAGGCCACCATGGATCTGGTGCGCGAGGTGAACTACGCCCAGTCCTATTCCTTCAAATACAGCCCCCGGCCCGGCACCCCGGCGGCCGAGCGCGATGATCAGGTCGATGAAGCGCTGAAGGCCGAGCGCCTGGAGCGCCTGCAGACCCTGATCAACGCTCAGCAGCTTGCCTTCAATGCCGCCTGCGAGGGCCGTGAAATGGCGGTGCTGTTCGACCGCCCCGGCCGCCGTCCCGGCCAGATGGCGGGCCGCTCGCCCTATCTGCAGGCGGTTCATGCCGAGGCCGGCCCCGAGCTGGCCGGGCAGGTCGCCCGCGTGCGCATCGTCAATGCCGGCGCCAACAGCCTGACGGCGGAACTGGCCGGACCGGCCGCCGCCACCCGCAAGGAGGCAGAGCTTGAAATCCGATCCTGATGTCCTGACCGTCAGTTTTGACGACAACCGGGTTCTGAGCCAGATATTGGGCGAGCATGACCGCCATCTCGCCCTGATCGAGGAGCGCCTCGGCATTGCCGCCAGCCCGCGCGGCAATCTGTTGTCCCTGCGCGGCAATCCCGAGGCGCTCGCCCAGGCCTCGGCGGTGTTCGAGCGTTTGCGCGCCCGGCTTGAGGGCGGCCATCACATCGCCATGGCCGATGTGGAGGGCGCCATCCGCATGGCGGCCCGGCCGCCGGACGATGCGGACGGCGCCGAGCTCAGGACCCGCAAGCGGGTGATCACCCCGCGCTCGCCCATGCAGGCGGCCTATCTGAAGGCCATTCAGGATAAGATTCTGGTGTTTGCCGCCGGTCCGGCCGGCACCGGCAAGACCTATCTGGCGGCGGTGGCGGCGGCCTCGGCGCTGGAGCGCGGCTTTGTCGATCGCATCGTGCTGTCGCGCCCGGCGGTCGAAGCCGGCGAGCGGCTTGGCTTCCTGCCCGGCGACATGCGCGAAAAGGTCGATCCCTATCTGCGCCCGCTTTATGATGCGCTCTATGACTGCATGCCGGCGGCCCAGGTCGAGCGCGGCATTGAATCCGGTCAGATTGAAATCGCCCCGCTCGCCTTCATGCGCGGCCGCACCCTCAACCATGCCTTCGTCATTCTCGATGAGGCCCAGAACTGCACCCCGATGCAGATGAAGATGTTTCTCACCCGCCTCGGTGAGGGCAGCCATATGGTGGTCACCGGCGACCCCAGCCAGATCGATCTGCCCGGCGGCGGCGAATCCGGCCTGGTGCAGGCGATGAATCTGTTGCACACCGAAAGCCAGATCGCCCAGATCCGGTTCAGCAAGGCCGATGTGGTCCGCCATCCGCTGGTCAGCCGCATCGTCGAGGCCTATGACCGCGCGGACGCGGCCCGGAAAAACGCCGAATGACCATGCCGGCCGCCCTCACCATCGATATCGCCTTTGACGACGCCGGCTGGCCCGGCCCACCGGCATTGGAGGCGTTGGCGCGCAAGGTTCTTGCGCTCGCCTGGGCGCGGGCGCGGCGCGGCGCCGATAGCGAGGTCGCGGTGCTGTTTTCCTCCGATGAGCGCGTGCGCGGGCTCAATCGTGACTTTCGCGCACAGGACAAACCGACCAATGTGCTGTCCTTCCCGGCCGGGGAGGCGCCCGCCGTCCTGCCGGGGCCGCGCCCGCTTGGCGACATCGTGCTGGCTTTTGAGACCACCTCGTGCGAGGCCGGCGAGGCGGGCCGGGCGCTGGAGGCCCATGCCGCCCATCTGGTGGTGCATGGTTTTCTGCATTTGTTAGGATATGATCATCAGGATGATTCGCAGGCTGCACAGATGGAGCGGGAAGAAACCCTGATCCTGGCCGAAGCCGGCTTTGATGATCCTTACAGGTTGAACCATGTCTGAAACCGATAGCCAGTCCCGGGAGCACGAATCGATCTGGGAGCGGGCCGCGCATCTGATCCGCCATGCCCTGCGCATCGGCGACCCGGCCAAATTACGCGAGGATCTGCAAGCCACATTGGAGGAAGACCAGGAGGACGAGGATACCTTCTCCGCCTCCGAGCGCGCCATGATGCGCAACATCCTGCGTTTTTCCGAGGTCAAGGTCGAGGATGTGATGGTGCCCCGCGCCGATATCATCGCGGTGGAGGATACCGCCAGCCTCGACGAGTTGCTGCGCACCTTCCGCTCCGCCGGCCATTCGCGCCTGCCGATGTTTCATGAAACCCTCGATGACCCGCGCGGTTTCATCCATATCAAGGATCTGCTCGGCTGGCTGATGGACAAGGCCGGCGCCGGTTCCGACGGCGGAGAGCATGCCGAAGCGCCCGATTTCAGCGCCATCGGCTTTTCCGACCCCATCAGCCGTCTCGGCATCAACCGGCCGATCCTCTATGTGCCGCCCTCCATGCTGGTGGCGGATCTGCTGCTGAAAATGCAAAGCGGCCGCCTGCATCTGGCCATCGTGGTGGATGAATATGGCGGCACCGACGGTCTGGTGTCGATCGAGGATCTGGTCGAGGAAATCGTCGGCGAGATCGAGGATGAGCATGATGCGGTTGACGGGCCGATGATCCGCGAGGAAGGCCCATCGGTCTATATGGCCGACGCCCGCACCCCGATCGAGGAGCTTGAGGAACTGGTCGGCATCGATTTGCTGCCCGATGAGCGCGACGAGGACACCGACACGCTGGGCGGGCTGATCTCCTCGCTGGCCGGGCGTATCCCGGTGCGCGGCGAGCTGATCTTTCATGAGGCGGGGCTGGAGTTTGAAATTCTGGAAGGGGATTTGCGCCGGGTCAAATGCGTGCGGGTGCGTCTCAAGCCGCCCTCAAGCCGCAAACAGCCCCCCGCCGAGCCCGCGGCGACCGGGGATGATTGAGAACATTGCCGTCCGTCTGACCAGCCTGTGGGGCTGGCGGCGCCTTGCCATGGCCGCCCTGATGGGCGCGCTTTCGGCCCTGGCCATGCCGCCCTTCTTTGCCTTTCCGGTGCTGTTTCTGACCCTGCCGGGGCTGATCTGGCTGCTCGACGGCGCCAGCGAGGGCGAGGGCGGGCGCATCGGGCCGGCGCTTGGCGCCGCCTTTGCCATTGGCTGGGCCTTCGGCATGGGCTATTTCCTGGCCGGCACCTATTGGATCGGCGCGCCCTTTCTGGTCGAGTTCGATAGCTTCGGCTGGGCCATGCCGCTGGCGCTGGTGCTGTTTCCGGCCGGGTTGGCCCTGTTCCCGGCCCTGGCCTGTGCCGGCGCCCGGCTCTATTGGAAGCCCGGCTGGCCCCGCATCGTGGTGCTGGCGCTGGCCTGGACCCTGGCGGGGCTGCTGCGCGGCCACATCTTCACCGGCCTGCCCTGGAACCTGATCGGTTACGGCTTCACCGGTTCGCCGCAATTGCTGCAATCGGTCAGCGTTATCGGCATTTACGGCCTCACCCTGCTGGCGGTGCTGCTATCGGGCGCGCCCGCCGCGCTCGGCGATGTCGATCCCGCCGCGTCGGGGGCCCGCCCCTGGTTGTTTCCGGCGCTGATGGTGGCGGTGTTCGCGCTGCTGTTCGCCGGCGGCGCCCTCAGGCTGTCCGGCGCACCCGCCGCCTATGTCGATGGGGTTTCGCTGCGCATCGTCCATCCCAATATCGACCAGATCGAGAAATGGAAGCCCGAAAACCGCAACCGCATTTTGGAGCTGATGCTGGATCTCAGCGACCGGGCGGTCTCGCCGGAGCATTCCGGCGTCGCGGATGCCAATGTGCTGATCTGGCCGGAAGTGGCGCTGCCGTTTCTATTGCTGGAGGATGACAACGCCCGCTCAGCGATCGCCGCCCTGCTGCCGCCCCAGACCCGCCTGTTCACCGGCGCCATCATCCGCGAAAAGGTGGCGGCCGGCCAGCCGGCGAAATTCTACAATGGGCTGCTGGTCATCGATGACACGGGCGCGCTGACCGGGCGCTATGACAAGGTGCATCTGGTGCCGTTTGGCGAGTTTCTGCCCTTTCAGGAAGCGCTGGAAAGCATCGGCCTGCGCCAGCTCACTCGTTTGCGCGGCGGCTTCACCCCGGGGCCGGGGCCAAAAGTCATGGCAATGGAAGGCCTGCCCCCCTTCAGCCCGCTGGTGTGTTACGAGGCGATCTTTCCCGGCGCCGTCACCCCGCCGGGGGCGCGCCCCGCCTGGCTGCTGAATGTCACCAATGATGCCTGGTTTGGGAACAGTACCGGGCCGCGCCAGCATTTTCAGCAGGCGCGGGTGCGGGCTGTCGAGGAGGGTCTGCCGCTGGTGCGCGCCGCCAATGCCGGCATCTCGGCGGTGATCGACCCCTATGGCCGGATAATCCGCGCCATGGGGATGAACCGGCGCGGCGTGGTGGATTCGGCTCTGCCGGCCGCCTTGCCGACGACTGTTTTCGCCCGTTTCGGCCTGATTCCCCTATTTATTTTCATAGGGGGGCTTAGTGGCTTGTTATTCATATCCAGACGGGGATAAAATGCGGGATGGATCGGGCTTTCATTTTGTAATATAACGGAAGTCTTAAATTTGCAGCCGGTTTTTTAGCGCTGAGTGCGCTTGACCCGAACGGAGCGGGCGGATAGAACAGCCCGTTCGAGAATGGATGCGGTTAGAAATGAGCAATTCCATGAGTAACGAGTCAAATGAGAAAATGATCACGAAACAACCCCATCACGTAGATGTGCATGTCGGCGGGCGCGTCAAACAGCGCCGCTTGCTGCGCGGATTGAGTCAGGAACAGCTGGGCACCAGCCTTGGTCTGACATTTCAGCAAGTCCAGAAATATGAAAAAGGCACCAACCGGATCAGTTCCAGCCGGTTGTGGGAAATCGCCACCATTCTCGGTGTTCCGATCAGCTTCTTCTATGAAGGGCTGAAGGAAAAGGCCAATGCCGCCGGTTTTGCCGAACAGTCTCAGGACCCGTTCGTGTCGGCAGCCTCGAGCACCGAAGGGCTGAAGCTGAACCGCTATTTCATCCAGATCACCGATGCTCAGGTCCGACACAAGGTCCTCGAACTGGTGAAGACCCTGGCCAAGGCCAGCCAGTCGGCCACTGAGAAGAAATGATGCGGTTCTGGCGGCTGCGGGGCGGGCAAAGAAACACTTGACGCTCCACCCGTGATCTGCTTGTTACAGCGCTGTGCATTTTTGTCAGCTCTTCAGGATAATTATGCGCTGACGTCAGCAAATCCCCATCTAGCTTCAAGCGGCTCAGTGTTTTTCCATGATTGAATCATCCTATCTTTTTACCAGTGAATCCGTGTCCGAGGGTCACCCGGACAAGGTTTGTGATCGTATTTCCGACGCTATTGTCGATGCGCATTTTAGCAAGGATTGTTTTTCGCGGGTTGCCGCTGAAACACTGGTCACCACCAATCGGATCGTCATTGCCGGCGAGACCCGCTGCCAGGAGCAGTTTTCCCCGACCGAGATCGAGCAGATCGCCCGCGATGCGGTCAAGTCGATCGGCTATGATCAGGAAGGGTTCAGCTGGAGAACCGCGGATGTGCAGGTTTATCTGCATGCCCAGTCCAGCAATATCGCCCAGGGCGTCGATGCCGGCGGCAACAAGGATGAAGGTGCGGGCGACCAGGGCATCATGTTCGGTTACGCCTGCCGCGAAACCAGCGTTCTGATGCCGGCGCCGATTCATCTGTCGCACCGCATCCTGCAGGACATGGCCGCCGCGCGCCATGCCGGCGAGGCGCCCGGTTTCGGGCCCGACTCGAAAAGCCAGGTCACCCTGCGCTATGAAAACGGCAAGCCGGTCGGCGCCACCTCCGTGGTGGTCTCCACCCAGCACGGCGCCGAATACAGCCAGAACGATGTGCGCGAAATGGTGCGCCCCTTTGTCGAGCAGGTCCTGCCCGAGGGCTGGATGTGCCCGGAAGAGGAATTCTATGTCAATCCGACCGGCCTGTTCATCATTGGCGGGCCCGACGGCGATGCCGGCCTGACCGGCCGCAAGATCATCGTCGATACCTATGGCGGTGCAGCCCCCCATGGCGGCGGCGCCTTCTCCGGCAAGGACCCGACCAAGGTTGACCGCTCGGCCGCCTATGCGGCCCGCTATCTGGCCAAGAATGTGGTGGCCGCCGATCTGGCCGACCGCTGCACCATTCAGTTGGCCTATGCCATCGGCGTCTCCAAGCCCCTGTCGCTCTATGTCAATCTGCACGGCACCGGCCGCGCCGACGAGCAGAAACTCGCCGACGCCATGAACGAGGTGATGGACCTGTCGCCGCGCGGCATTCGCGAGCATCTGGGGCTCAACAAGCCGATCTATGAGCGCACCGCCGCCTATGGCCATTTCGGACGCGAGCCCGATGATGAAGGCGGGTTCTCCTGGGAGAAGACCGATCTGGTCGATGCGATCCAGGGCGCGCTGACCTGAACCGCGTCATGGACGGCCCCCATCGCAAGCGGCTGTTCGGCCGCAGGCAGGGCCATCGGCTGAGCCCGCGCCGCCAGCGCCAGCTGGAGGAGCATCTGCCGCGTCTCGGCCTCGACCCCGCCGCGCTGTCCGCCGCCCCGCCCGCCAGCCTGTTTCCGGTGCCGGTCGGTGAGATTCATCTCGAGATCGGCTTTGGCGGCGGCGAGCATCTGGCCCATCAGGCGACGCGCCATCCGGGCACCGGCTTTATCGGCTGCGAGCCCTTCATCAACGGCGTCTCCAGCCTCGTCGATCTGATCGTCACCAACCGGCTGTCCAATGTGCGTCTCTATGACGATGACGCCGCCGATATTCTGGACGCCCTGCCGCCCGCTTCGCTTGACCGCGTCTATCTGTTGTTTCCCGACCCCTGGCCGAAAAAGCGCCATAACAAGCGCCGCTTCATCGGCCCCGAAAACATCGCCCGCCTGGCGCGGGTACTGAAACCGGGCGGCTGTTTTATTTTCGCCAGCGATATCGCCGATTACGTCACCTGGACCCTGCGGCATATGCGGGCTTGCCCGGATTTTGTCTGGACCGCCGAAGGCCCCGGCGACTGGCAGGCCCATCCTGAAGCCGCGCCGCCCACCCGCTATGAGGCCAAGACCCGCGCCGCCGGGCGCATCCCCGCCTGGTTGATTTATCAGCGGATCGGGAAATCGAATGAGCGGGCCGGGAAGGGCTCAAGCTTCAATTTGTAGTGCCACCACTCGCCGGAAAAATTCACGAACCCCGCCCCGCGCATCACCCGCAGCAATAATTGCCGATTGGCCCTGGCCGCCGCGCCGACCCGCTGGCTGGCTGTGGCGGAAAGCTTTGAGAAACAGTCAAAATCAGTGCCCATGTCCAGTTCGCCCGGGCGCGCCCGGCGCCCTGCGGGGGTGGGGGCATCGCATCTGAGCCCGTCGCGTTCGGTCGCCCGGCCTATCGCTGCGGCGGGTGCCGGGGCCGGCAGCCGGACCAAGGTGATGTCGACCGCGCTGCCGCGCGAATGGGACGAGCGCCGGGCGATGAAGCCGGCCCGGAACAGGCCCGGCTTGGTGTAGGCGGGGAAATAATAGGCGCGGGTCGGGGCCGGGCGCTTGTCCTTCGCCCAGGCGATAATATCGCGCACCGCCCGCGCCGGGCGGGTGCAGTCCAGCACTTTCAGCCCCAGCCCCCGCGATTGGAGCTTATCGGCGGCGCGTTTGAGCGCCGCCGCCGCGGCCCGGGTCAAAATGCAGCGCGGCGCAAGATAGCCCTTGAGCCGCCGGCCGGTGAAATTATCCGCCCCGGCATAACGGATATCCTGCGCCACCGAAGGCGCGATGTCTTCCAGATAGGTAAAACCCGGCGGCAGTGAGTCCGCCCCCGCCGCCGGCAGCGCCGCCATCAGGCTCAGGACCAGGCCCGGCAGCGCCCACTTGCCCGGCCACCGCACGCCCGCCGCCCTGCCGGGGCGCATCACTCAAAGCCCATATAGGACAGAGCGGTGTCGGTATATTTGCGTCCCTGATAGACGCTGCGAATGGTCAGGCGGATCCAGGTCACTTTTTCCGGGTTTTTCAGGGTATAGACCTGCCGGCGCGCATGGTCACCCAGCCGGATCGGATAACGCTTTCCGGTCGAAGTTTCCAGCAGCGCCCGCGCGATGCGGTTATTGCTGGAGAAGGTCTTGCCGGTGCGCCCATAGCCGTTGCGGAACACAATCCGCGACACCAGCCTTTCGGCGCCGAAATCGAACAGCACCCATTGGCCGATGCCGTGGCCGGCGGCGTTTTCCACCCAGGCCATGCCGTCATTCCGGGTCAGGTTGCGCATGCGGTAATTATATTTGCCGCTTCCTTGCGGGCGCAGCATGGACGAGGCGCAGACCCGCCCGCGCCCGGCATGGTCGCACAGCCCCGCGCCGAGCGGCGGCAGGGCGGCATGGCGCTGCACCGGGCGCGCCGGCTCCGGCGGCAGCGGGTTGATGGCCGGGGCGACGGGGCCGGGCAGGGGCCTTGGATTGACAACCGGCGGGGCGGGGGCGGCCTTGTAGGTCGGGGCGCCGGGGCTTTCCACCAGGGAGGCGAAGCGGGGGTTTTGCATCAGCGCGCTGAGAGGCGTGCCGCTATTGAACGAGGTGCGCGAGCCTTCGGTCAGCCCGCCGGAATGATGCAGCGCCACCGCCTCGAAATCCAGATTGAAAATCAGCGAGCCGGAACTGCCGCCCAGCGTGTCGCAGCGGTGGCGGAAACGCGGCCCCGCATAGGGCTGTGGCGCATAGGCCTTGCAGCGGAACCGGGTCAGGCGCTTGGGCATGCCGGCCGGATGATGGACGATGAACAGGGACTGGTTGGGCCGCGCCTTGCTCAGTTTCAGCTTGAAGGTGCCGAATTTCCGCTCCGGGCTGCCCTCGACCCGGAGCAGGGCATAATCCATCTTCCGGTTGGCGCTGATCGGGCGCACATCCACCTTGTAGCGCGGCGCTTTGGTCTGGTCCTCGCGCAGATAATCGAACACCGCCAGCGCCTTCAGGGTGCGCACGCCCGGCTTTTTGCCCGGGATGCAGTGGTAATTGGTCAGCAGAATGCCCGGGGCGATCAGATTGGTGGTGCAGGTGGCGACGAATTTGCGCCCGTCCGGGCGCTGTTTCAGCATATCGAGCCGGGCGATCGGTTTGCTGAACTGCCGGTAGCGGTCATCAATATTGAACTCGGAAATGGGCTCGAACGCACCGCCCTTCTGTGCCTGCAGCAGCGCATCATTACCCCCGGTGCTCTGGTTCGGCACCAGCAGCAATTCGCCGAAACTGTCGGCCGGAAAGGTGAAATCCACTGCCCTCGCGCCGGTTGCGCCGGCCAGTGGCATCAGCGCCGCCAGAGCGATGAGCGCCACAAGCCCCGCGCGCCGGGCCGCTTGCGGTTCATGCCGGATTTTCGCTGCCATTGTCACATCCCCCAAGCCGCCTGTCCTGCTTTCTGCCCAGACTATCCCCGAGGCGCCGGCCAAGTCCAGAGAGGCCCGAATGCGGCGAGGAATAGCCGCGAGGCAAACAAAGTCCTAATTCAGCCCGTAATACCAGGGCGCAAACAGCGAAAACGTTGCCCAGATCACCAGCACCAGCGGCCCGCCCGAGCGCAGATAATCGGCAAAGCGGTAATTGCCCGGCGCCATCACCAGCAAATTGGTCTGGTAGCCGATCGGCGAGGCGAAGGAGCAATTGGCGGCGAAGATGATGGCATGCACGAACACCAGCGGCGGGATGTTGAGCGAATGGGCCATGCCGATGGCGATCGGGGTCAGCAGCAGGGCGGTGGCATTGTTCGAGAGCACATTGGTCAGCACCGCGGTCAGCAGGAACAGCGCCGACAGGATCACCGCCGGATGCACCCCCATCAGGCTGCGCACCAGATTGTCGGCCAGATATTGTGCCCCGCCGGTATGCTCCAGGCTGAGCGCCATGGCGATACTGGAGGCGATCAGCATGATGATCTTGCCGTCGATCGCCCGCCCGGCCTGCTGAATATTGACACAGCCGCAGGTCAGCATGCCCAGCGCCCCCAATGTGGCCGCCAGCACCATCGGCACCAGGCCGCTGGCGGCGGCGGCGATCACCGCGCCGAAAATCAGCAGCGAATGATTGGCCAGCGAAAAGTCGCGGATCGTCGAGACCGAACCCTGCAGCACCATCAGGTCACGATTGAGGCGCAGCTTGCGCAAATGGACGCGCGAGCCGGCGATCAGCAGCACATCGCCCGGGCGGATCCGCACCCGGTTCATCGGCAACCGCTTCATGCGCTTCAGCCGCTGCAGGCCGATCAGATGGCAGCCGGTGCGCTCGAAAAACGCCTCGTCATGGGCCGGCTGGCCCGCCAGCCGCGAACCGGGCGCCACGGCGGATTCGGCGATGAACAGATGCTCGCCGTCGGTTTCCAGTTTCAGCAGCGCCATCACCGCGTCCCGGTCGCCCGAGATATGCACCTGATCGCCGGGGGCGAGCACCACATCCTCATAGGGTGCCAGCAAGGTGTGCCCGGCCCGGTCGATTCCGATCACCGAAACCGTGGTCAGGCTGCGGAACAGCCCGGCCTCATTTGCCTCCCCCGCCATCGGGTGGTGGTCGGTGATATGCAGCCGCGCCAGAAACTGCTTGCCGCTGCGGCGCGCGCCATCCTCGCTCGCTCCGGCCCGGCGCCGCAGCAGGCGCGGCATCACCAGCCCCACATAGAGCCCGCCGACCCCCGCCAGCAGCAGGCCGGGGATCATCAGATCGAAAAACCCGATCCTGATGCCGTGATCCGTTTCCAGCAGCCCGGCCACCAGCAGGTTGGTCGACGAGCCGATCAGCGTCGTCATGCCGCCCAATATGGTGATATAGGACAGGGGCAGCAGCACCGCGCCGGCCCCAGGCCCATAGCGATTGGCCAGCGCCGCCACGATCGGGATGAAGATCACCACCACCGGCGTGTTGTTCATGAAGGCGCTCAGGAAGCCCGCCCCGGCCAGGATCACAAAGAGCAGCACCCGGGTCTGAGAGGCGCTGCGCCGGCTGGCCGAGAGAATCTGCATCAGCCCGTCCAGCGCCCCGGTCTGCTGCAGGCCCTGTCCGATCACCAAAAGCGCCAGAATGGTAATCAGCGCCGGATTGGCGAAGCCGGACAGCAGCGTGGCCGCACCCAGCAGATTGGTGCCGCTCTCGCCGGCCACCGGAAACAGGTGAAACACCAGCAGCAGCGCGGTGATGACCCCCAGCGATGTGATCTCGAGCCGCACCCATTCGGTCGCGAACAGAATCACCGCCCCCAATATGATGGCGAATGTCAGCCACATAAGCATGACCGACAGGCTACTTTATTCCGCCGCCGATTGGTATTTGCTTTGTGCAAAAAAATGATGCGCCCGGTGGCCGGCCCGCCGGCGGCGCGGCGGCGCAAATAGACCTTGCATTTTTTGCCCAATGTTCTATTTTGCGCCTGTCGCATTGACGGCTCTCATACAGGTCCGCTGGTTCGGACATATTCGGAGAGCGGGCCGGGAGGTCCGCTTTTTTTGTTGGTTTCAATGTCCGGCCCGGACGGGAAGATAGAGTCCGGCCGGGACGGGATGATAGAGTCCGGCCCGGACGGGATGATAGAGATGTCACAGGCAGGTGAGCAGCAGGCCCCGGAGGCCCGGTTCTATTCAGAAACCGGCCCGGCCCTGGCGGTGGCCCGGCTGGCCGAGCCGGTGATCGAGGATATGGGCTACCGGCTGGTGCGGGTGCGCATCTCCGGCGAAAACGGCTGCACGGTGCAGGTCATGGCCGAGCGTCCCGACGGCACGCTGAACATCGATGATTGCACCGAAATTTCCCGGGTGCTCTCGCCCCTGTTCGACGTGGAGGAGCCGGTGTCCGGGACCTATCATCTGGAGGTGTCCTCGCCCGGCATCGACAGACCCCTGGTGCGGGCGTCGGATTTTGGGCGCCATGCCGGCGAGGAGGCCAAGCTGGAGCTGAAAGCCCCGATGGCCGGCCGCAAGCGCTTTCGCGGGCGCATCGAGGGCGCAGAAGGGGGCGAAGCCCGGATCGTTGTGGATCTGGACGAATTTGAGGAGCCGCAGGTCATCGGCCTGCCGCTGAATGAGATTGCCGAGGCCAGGATCGTCTTTGATCCCCAGCCTCACAAACCCGGCCGCGCCGGCAAACACCGCAAGAAGCGGTAGGGCGCGCCCCGGACGGTGGTTATGGAAAACGGAGAATAAGAGCTATGTCGCAGACAGGCGTAAGCGCAAACCGGCTGGAGCTGTTGCAGATCGCGGATGCGGTGGCACGGGAGAAGAGCATTGACAAGGGCATTGTGATCTCCGCCATGGAAGAGGCGATTCAGAAGGCGGCCAAATCCCGCTACGGCATGGAAAACGAAATTCGCGCCGAGATCGACTCCAAGACCGGCGAGATCCGTTTGCAGCGCCTGCTCGAAGTTGTCGAGAATGTGGAGACCGAAGCCACTGAGATCAGCCTCGAGGAAGCGCTGGCGCGCAATCCGGCCGCCAAGGTCAGCGATTATATCGCCGAGCCGCTGCCGCCGGTGGATTTCGGGCGCATCGCCGCCCAGAGCGCCAAGCAGGTGATCGTGCAGAAGGTCCGCGACGCCGAGCGCGAGCGCCAATTTGAGGAATATAAGGACCGTACCGGCGAGATCGTGCACGGGCTGGTCAAGCGGGTCGAATATGGCAATGTGGTGGTGGATCTGGGCCGCGCCGAGGGCGTGGTGCGCCGCGACGAATCCCTGCCGCGCGAGAACTTCCGCAATGGCGACCGCATCCGCGCCTATATTTTCGATGTGCGCCGCGAGCAGCGCGGGCCGCAGATCTTCCTGTCGCGCACCCGGCCCGAATTCATGGCCAAGCTGTTTGCCCAGGAAGTGCCGGAGATTTATGACGGCATCATCGAAATCCGCTCGGTGGCCCGCGATCCGGGCAGCCGCGCCAAGATCGCGGTCATCTCCAATGACAGCTCCATCGACCCGGTGGGCGCCTGTGTCGGCATGCGCGGCAGCCGCGTCCAGGCGGTGGTGAACGAGCTGCAGGGCGAAAAGATCGACATTATCCCCTGGTCGCCCGACGCGGCCACCTTCATCGTCAATGCGCTGGTGCCGGCCGAGGTCGCCAAGGTGGTGCTGGACGAGGATGCCGAGCGCATCGAGGTGGTGGTGCCCGACGAGCAACTCAGCCTGGCCATTGGCCGGCGCGGCCAGAATGTGCGTCTGGCCTCCCAGCTCACCGGCTGGGATATCGATATTCTCACCGAAGAGGAGGAATCGACCCGCCGCCAGGCCGAATTCAATCAGCGCAGCGAAATGTTCATGGAGGCGCTCGACGCCGACGAGCTGATCGCCCAGCTCCTGACCTCGGAAGGGTTTTCCTCGGTGGAGGAAGTCGCCTATGTCCAGCTCGAGGAGATTGCCGGCATTGAGGGCTTTGACGAGGACATCGCCGAGGAAATCCAGACCCGCGCCCGCGAATATCTCGACCGGCAGAACCGGGAGAACGACGCCCGCCGCAAGGAACTGGGCGTGGAGGACGAGCTGATCTCCATCACCGGCATGAACATGGCCATGATGGTGGCGCTCGGCGAGGACGGCATCAAGACGGTTGAGGATTTCGCAGGCTGCGCCACCGACGATCTGATCGGCTGGAACGAGCGCGACCGCGAAAAGGGCGAGAATGTGCATAATGACGGCATTCTGGAAAGCTTCAAGCTGTCGGCAGAGCAGGCCAATGAGATGATCATGGAAGCGCGCATCACGGCGGGCTGGATCACCGAGCAGGATCTGAACGCCGATGCGGAAGCCGGCGAGGCCGGGGAGGCCGAGGCTGAAGCTGAAACGGAAGCCGAGGGGTAAGAGTTAGCGGATTGAGTGAGCGCACCTGCATCATTACCCGCCGCCAGGGGACGCCGGATGAGATGATCCGTTTTGTCGCCGCGCCTGACGGCGAGGTGGTGCCGGATCTGAAGGCCCGGCTGCCCGGCCGCGGCGCCTGGGTCACAGCCAGAACCGATCTGGTCGCCCGGGCGGCGGCCAAGGGCGCTTTTGCCCGGGCGCTGAAGATGAAGGTGCGGGCGCCGGAAGATCTGGCTGAGCGGGTCGCCGGACTGCTGAAACAACAGGCCCTCGGCGCCCTCTCCATGGCGACGGGGGCGGGCCAGGTGGTGGCCGGCTTCGCCAAATCCGAAGCCGCCATCGCCGCGGGCAAGGCCGGTGTCGTGCTGCACGGCGCCGACGGCGCCCCGGACGGGCTGCGCAAGCTGCGCCAAGCCGCGCGCCGCGTCTCAGATGAAGGCGCGGCCGGTCCGCAATGGATCACCGGGTTCAATTCGGATGAATTGGGCTTGGCCATGGGGCGTGAAAGTGTGGTACATGCTGTCGTGAAACCGGGACGCATGGCCGCGGCTTTTGCGCGAAAAGCCATGAAATGGCATCATTTTGTCGATGCCGATGGAATTGAGGATGATATGACGGTGCCGGCTGGCAGCACCGCACGGGAATGAGTATGAGCGATAAAGACGATACCGAAGGCAAGAAACTTTCAGCCCCGGGCAAGCGACTCAGCCTGACGCGGACCGTGGATGCGGGCCGGGTCAAGCAGAGTTTTTCCCATGGCCGCAGCAAGTCTGTGGTGGTTGAAAAACGGCGCAAGCGCGTCATGCGTCCGATGGACGGCCCCGCGGCGGCTGAAAAGCCGGCGGCTCCGGCCGCCAAGCCGGCTGCGCCTGCCCCCGCCTCCGCCAGGACCGAGCCCGCCAAGGCGCCGGCGCCGCGTCCGGGCCGCGATGCGCCGAGCCTGACCGATGATGAGATGAAAGCCCGCGCCCATGCGCTGGAAGAGGCCCGCACCCGCGAGGTCGAGGACCGGATTCGCGCCGAGCGCGAGGCCAAGGAGCGCGCCGAGCGCGAAGCGATCGAGAAGCGCGAGGCCGAGGAACGGGCCAAGCGCGAGGCCGAAGAGGCAGCCCGCCTGGCCGCCGAGCGCGCCGAGGCCGAGCGCCTCGCCGCCATCGAGCAGGCCAAGGCGCCGGCCCCGTCCGAGAAGCCGGCCGCCAAGCCGGCACCGGCGGAAAAGAGCGACGATGACGCCGCGCGCAAGAAGCGCCAGCGCCCCGAAGTCAAACAGCCGGCCCGCAAGGCTGCGACCGGCGACCGCCGGCGCGGCAAGCTGACCATTGCCAATGCGCTGGACGATTCGCCGCGCCAGCGCTCGCTGGCCTCGATCCGCCGGCAGCAGAAAAAGAACAAGCAGACCGCCACCGCCGAGGCCCGGCAGAAGATCGCCCGCGAAATCGTCATCCCGGAAGCCATCACCATTCAGGAACTGGCCAACCGCATGGCCGAGCGCGCTGTGGATGTGATCAAGATTCTGATGTCTCAGGGCCAGATGATGAAGATCAACGACATTCTGGACGCCGACACCGCCCAGATCATCGCCGAGGAGATGGGCCATCACGTCAAGCGTGTCGCCGAGGCCGATGTGGAAGAAGGCCTCTACGGCGAGGATGACGACAGCGAAGACATGCTGCCGCGCCCGCCGGTGGTGACCATTATGGGCCATGTCGATCACGGCAAGACCTCCCTGCTCGACGCCCTGCGCGAAACCGATGTGGTGGCCGGCGAGGCCGGTGGCATCACCCAGCATATCGGCGCCTATCAGATCGAGGTCGGCACGGGCCAGAAGGTGACCTTCCTGGACACCCCCGGCCATGCCGCCTTTACCGCCATGCGCGCCCGCGGCGCCAAATCGACCGATATCGTGGTGCTGGTGGTGGCTGCCGATGACGGGGTCATGCCCCAGACCATCGAGGCGATCAACCACGCCAAGGCGGCCGAGGTGCCGATCATCGTCGCCATCAACAAGATGGACAAGCCCGATGCCGATCCGAGCCGCGTGCGCAATGAATTGCTGCAGCACGAAGTGTTCGTCGAAAGCATGGGCGGCGACATTCTGGAAGTGGAGGTCTCCGCCCTCAAGCGCCAGAATCTCGACAAGCTGGTCGAGACCATCCTGCTGCTGGCCGAAGTGCAGGAATTCAAGGCCAATCCGAACCGGCTCGCCGAGGGCAGCGTGATCGAAGCCAAGCTCGACAGGGGCCGCGGCCCGGTGGCCACGGTTCTGGTGCAGCGCGGCACGCTGCATACCGGTGAGATTTTCGTGGCCGGCTGCGAATGGGGCAAGGTACGCGCCCTGCTCGACGACAAGGGCCGCCAGGTGGCCGATGCGCCGCCCTCTCTGCCGGTTGAGGTGCTGGGGCTGGGCGGTACGCCCGAAGCGGGCGATCTGTTCGCCGTGGTCGAGTCGGAAGCCCGCGCCCGCGAAATCACCACCTATCGCCAGCGCAAGGACCGTGACCAGCGCGCCGCCGGTCTCGGCCGCACCTCGCTGGAGCAGATGATGCACCAGATCGGCCAGACCGGGAAGAAGGAACTGCCCATCCTCATCAAGGGCGATGTGCAGGGCTCGGTCGAAGCCATTAACGGGGCGCTCGACAAACTCGGCACCGACGAGGTCGTCGCCCGCATCGTCCATTCCGGCGTCGGCGGCATCACCGAATCCGATGTCACCCTGGCCACCGCTTCCAATGCGGTCATCGTCGGCTTCAATGTGCGCGCCAATAGCCAGGCCCGCCAGGCCGCCGAGCAGGAAGGCATCGAAATCCGGTATTACGCGGTCATTTACGACCTGGTCGACGATATCAAGGCGGCCATGTCCGGCCTGCTCGATCCGACCCTGCGCGAGACCTTCTTCGGCAATGCCGAGGTCCAGGAGGTGTTCCACATCTCCAAGGTGGGCAAGGTGGCCGGCTGCCGGGTGACCGAGGGCGTGGTGCGCCGCGGCGCCCAGGTGCGCCTCATTCGCGATGACGTGGTGATCCATGAGGGCACATTGTCGACCCTGAAACGCTTCAAGGACGAGGTGAAGGAAGTCAATGCCGGACAGGAATGCGGCATGGCTTTCGAAAAATACCAGGATTTGAAAGCCGGCGATGTGATCGAATGTTTCGAGGTGGAAACCATCGAGCGCACGCTCTAATCCCTTGATTGCTAGATAAAACCGCCTGCCGGGAAGATGGCGTTTCGCCTTCTGCCCGGCCGGAGCGGGAATATGGGCTGAATATCATGAGCCGAAACCGCGAACCGAGCCAGAGACAATTGCGGGTGGGGGAATTGCTGCGCCATGAACTGGCCAGCCTGCTGGCTCGCGGCGAAATTCACGAGCCGGTGCTGCAGAGCGTGGCGGTGACGGTGAGCGAAGTGCGCGTCAGCCCCGATCTGAAACAGGCCACCGCCTATATCGTGCCGCTCGGCGGCGCCCATCTGCCCGAGGTGCTGGAGGCGCTGATGCGCGCCCGCAAATATATCCGTGGCTGTGTCGGCCATGCGGTCGGGCTCAAATATGCGCCGCAAATCGCCTTCGAGGCCGATACCAGCTTCGACTATTCCGATCGCATCGAGGCCATTTTGCACAGCCCGGCGGTGGAACGCGACCTGAGTGCGGACGAAGACGGCTGAGATGGGGCGCAGGCGCAAGGGGCGGGCGGTCAGTGGCTGGCTCGCCCTCGACAAACCCATCGGTATGACCTCGACCCAGGCCCTGGGCAAGGCGCGCTGGCTGTTCGGCGCCGCCAAGGCCGGCCATGGCGGCACCCTCGACCCGCTGGCCTCGGGCCTGCTGCCGATCGCTTTCGGCGAAGCCTGCAAGACCGTGAATTATGCCATGCAGGGCCGTAAGGTCTATCGCTTCACCATCGCCTGGGGCGCCCAGACCAGCACCGACGATACCGAAGGCGAGATCATCGCCGCCAGCGACAAGCGCCCCTCGCTAGGTGAGATCGAGGCGGTACTGCCGCGCTTTCGCGGCTGCATCTCCCAGGTGCCGCCGCAATTCTCCGCCCTCAAGGTGGACGGCGCCCGCGCCTATGATCTGGCCCGCCAGGGCGAGCATGTCGAACTGGCGGCCCGGCAAGTCGATATTGACAGCCTGACCCTTGTCGATATGCCGGATGCGGATCATTGCCGGCTCGAAGCGGTGTGCGGCAAGGGCACTTATGTGCGCGCCCTGGCGCGCGATATTGCCCTGGCGCTCGGCACTTGCGGCCATGTCACATCCCTCAGGCGCGTCGCCGTCGGCGCCTTTGCCGAAGCGGATATGATTTCTCTGGAAGTTTTGCAGGAAATGCGCCATATTGGCGCGCCTTTTGAGGAGTTCGACAGACTGCTCAAACCCGTTGCGACCGTGCTGGACGACATCCCGGCGCTGGCCGTCAACAAAATGGAGGCTGCCCGTCTGAAACAGGGGCAGCCTGTTTTCGTACACGGACAAGGCGATTTCCCTGTCGAAGGCACGGTTTATGCCCAGTCGCACGGTGTCCCCGTCGCGATCGCCGAGATGAGGGAAGGTCTGCTGCATCCGTTGCGTGTTTTTAACCTGCCCGTCTGAAGCACTGCTTGACGGGCGCATATATGAAGGAGTTATCGATGTCGGTTTCACCCGAGCGCAAGCAGGAACTGATCAAGGAATTTGCTTTGCAGGAAGGCGACACAGGTTCGCCGGAAGTTCAGGTTGCCATTCTCACCGAACGGATCACCAATCTGACCGAACACTTTAAGAGTCACAAAAAAGACAACCATTCCCGCCGTGGGCTGCTGAAAATGGTCAGCCAGCGCCGCCGCCTGCTTGACTATGTCAAAGCTGGCGATGAGGAAAGGTACAAAAAACTGATCACGCGCCTCGGCATTCGCCGCTAGCCTGATCACCCTATCAACCACCGCGTTGATTCTGTTTGAGTTCCGTACCAGTACGATTGCCGGGCATCCTGCCCGCTATGGTCCGATTCGAGGATAAACAAGAAGATGCCGCCGGGTACGGAGCGGCATCGAAGCAGGTATGAAAATGTTTGAAATTCACAGAGAAGAAATTGAATGGGGCGGCCGCCCGCTGGTGATGGAAACCGGCAAGGTCGCACGCCAGGCCGACGGCGCCGTCGTCGTCACCTATGGCGAGACCACCGTGCTGGCCACGGTCGTCGCCGAGCACCAGCCGCGTCCGGGGATCGATTTTTTCCCCCTTTCGGTGCACTACCAGGAGAAATTCTATGCTGCCGGCAAAATCCCCGGCGGTTATCTGAAGCGCGAGGCGCGCCCCTCCGACAAGGAAACCCTCACCTCGCGTCTGATCGACCGGCCGATCCGGCCGCTATTCGCCAAGGGCTTCAACAATGAGACCCAGGTGATCATCAATGTGCTCAGCCACGACATGGAAAACGACCCTGATGTGGTGGCCATGGTCGCCACTTCGGCCGCGCTGACCATTTCCGGCATTCCCTTTCTCGGTCCGATCGGCGGCGCCCGCGTCGGCCTGATCAACGGCGAATATATTCTCAACCCCAATATCGACGAAATGCCCGAGAGCAAGCTCGACCTTGTGGTCGCCGGCACCAGCGATGCGGTGCTGATGGTCGAATCCGAAGCCAGCGAGCTGTCCGAGGACGACATGCTGGGCGCGGTGACCTTCGGTCATAAGGGCTTCCAGCCGGTGATCGAGGCCATTGTCAAGCTGGCCGAGAAATGCGCCAAGGAACCGCGCGATCTCGTGGTGTCGGACAATTCCGAAACCGTCGCCAAGGTCGAGGAACTGGTCGCCGAAAAATTGCAGACCGCCTATCAGATCGCCGACAAGATGGACCGCCAGGCCGCCGTCGCCGCAGCCCGCACCGTCGTCACCGAGGCCCTGTGCCCGGAAGATGGCGAAGGGCTCGATTCCGGCGAAGTGTCCGGTGCCTTCAAAACGGTTGAAAAGCGCATCGTGCGCGGCTCGATCCTGAAAACCGGCAAGCGCATTGACGGGCGCGGCCTGGAAGATGTGCGCCCCATTCTCGCCGAGGTTGGGGTTCTGCCCCGCACCCACGGCGCCGCCCTGTTTACTCGCGGCGAAACCCAGGCCCTGGCCGTGACCACCCTGGGCACCAGCGATGACGAGCAGTTCATCGATTCGATCGAGGGCACCAAGCGCAACCATTTCATGTTGCACTACAACTTCCCGCCGTTCTCGGTGGGCGAGGCCGGCCGTGTCGGTTTCACCGGCCGGCGCGAGATTGGCCATGGCAAGCTGGCCTGGCGGGCGCTGAACCCGGTCATGCCGACCAAGGAAGAGTTCCCCTACACCATCCGCATCGTCTCGGAGATCACCGAATCCAACGGTTCGTCCTCCATGGCCACCGTGTGCGGCTCTTCCCTGTCGATGATGGATGCGGGCGTGCCGCTCAAGCGTCCGGTTTCGGGCATTGCCATGGGCCTGATCAAGGAAGGCGACGAGTTCGCCGTCCTGTCCGATATTCTGGGTGATGAAGATCATCTGGGCGATATGGACTTCAAGGTCGCCGGCACCGAAAACGGCATCACCTCCCTGCAGATGGACATCAAGATCACCGGCATCACCGAGGAAATCATGCACAAGGCTCTGGCTCAGGCCAAGGGCGGCCGCATGCATATTCTGGGTGAAATGTCCAAGGCTCTGACTGAAAACCGGGCCGAGGTCGGTGAATTTGCCCCGCGCATCGAAGTGATGCAGATTCCGGTCGACAAGATCCGCGACGTCATCGGCACCGGCGGCAAGATCATCCGCCAGATCGTCGAGGAAACCGGCGCCAAGGTGAATGTCAATGATGACGGCGTCATCAACATCGCCTCCAGCGACAAGGACTCGATTGCCGCGGCGATGAAATGGATCAAGGGCATCACAGCCGAGCCGGAAGTTGGCGAGATCTATGACGGCAAGGTGGTGAAAGTGGTCGATTTCGGCGCTTTCGTGAACTTCTTCGGCCCCAAGGACGGCCTGGTTCACATCTCGCAGCTCGCCCCGCAGCGGGTCGGCAAGGTCACCGATGTGGTCAATGAGGGCGATGACGTCAAGGTCAAGCTGCTCGGCTTCGACGATCGCGGCAAGGTGCGCCTGTCGATGAAGGTTGTCGATCAGGAAACCGGCGAGGAAATCCCCGCCGAGCCGCGCCAGCCCCGCAACGAGGACTGATCCTGGTCAGACCTCGGTGCAATGACAATTCAGCCCCGGCGGAGCGATCCGCCGGGGCTTTTTCCTGGCCTGATGGCTTAGTTGACCCGCAGGGCGGTCATCGCCGGCGCGGCCGCCGGCTTATTGCCGAAATGGGTGAGATAGCGCTTGTCGATGCCTGAAACCGGCATCACCACCGCCACATCGATGGTGCGGAACTGGTGGTCGATCACCGCCCCGTCGCCGATTTTGGCGCCGACCCTGAGATAGCCCTTGATCAGCGGCGGCAGCGCCCGCAGCGCCGCCCTGGGGTCTATATCCGCCGCATCCATCAGGTTCATCTCCGTGCGCAGATGGGCATGCGGGCGCACCAGCCAGTCCGCCTCGGCGCGGGCATGGTGGTAGAGGAAGCTAAGGCCCAGCGCATGCGCCCGCGGCTCGGTTCCGGCAAAGCTGGCGCAGCCGAACATGGCGTCGATCCTGTGCCGGCAGGCATAGGCCCAGATACCCTGCCACAACAGCTCCAGCGTGCGCCGGTTGCGATAGGGTTTCAGCACGCAGGAGCGCCCCAGCTCCAGAAAGCGGAAATCCGCCGGCCGCCCGGCCAGCAACGGCGTGAGCTCGAACTCGCTCTGGCTATAAAAGCCGCCATGGCGCGCCGCCATGTCCTGGCGCAGCAGCCGGTAGGTGCCCACCACCTTGGGCCGGCGCCGGTTTTTGCCGCCATGATCGAGCACCAGCAAATGGTCGCATATGGCGTCGAACCCGTCCGCATCGCGCCGCCGCACCCGTGTTACCGCATCGGCCTCGGCCGCCAGTTCCTTGTAGAACACCCGGTATCTGAGCTTCTGCACATGGTGCAGGTCCTTGCGCGTGGCCGCCAGCCGCACCTCCAGCTCGCCGAGCCGCCCCAGCGTCAGTTGTGGCTCATGGGGCGGCCACCAGACAGCCCCCGGGCGGCGACGGAACAGGCGCTTGAAACTGCCGGCGGTGCCGGCGGCGGAAAAATCGGATGAGGGTTTCATTATCGCCAGATCTGCAATTGGTCCTGGCGCCACCAAACCCGATTCATGTGACCGCCATGTGACGCGGCCTGCCCGCACGGGCCAATTTGCGAGTGTTTAACCTCTCTGTGCTTTAATCCGCCGATAAAAACACCGAAGGGAGCGTCATGCAGCCAGCCAATCCAGCCGCCGGAACGGTCTTCGCCCGGCAATTCAGCCATTGGTTTCAGTCCTTGCGGGCTGGGTTTATCGGCCGTTTCCGCGCCCATCTGCTCGGCTACCAGGCCGCCGGCGCGTTGCTGCTGATCGCCATTGCCGCCACATTGCTGACCGGCCAGCCCTTCAGCGTGTTCCTGTTCTTCTCCTCCTCGCTGGCCGCGGTGCTGCTGGGCATTTTGGGGGCGGCTTCGCTCTATAAATTCTGGCGCATGCTGTGGACCGAACGCCCCGCCAGCCCCCTGGCCGAGTTTGGCCGCTGGCTGCGCCACGAGATTCTGGACCCGGTGCGCCTCGCCAACGGTCTTCACGCGGTGCTGATCGTCAATTTCATGGGTATGGGCTTCGGCCTGCTCAAAGCCTCGATTCCCCTGCTGGTGCCGTTTTTCTGGGACCGGCATTTCAGC
>PKTQ01000427.1 GCA_002869085.1 Hyphomicrobiales bacterium
CTTTCGCCCATTGTCCAATATTCCCCACTGCTGCCTCCCGTAGGAGTCTGGGCCGTGTCTCAGTCCCAGTGTGGCTGATCATCCTCTCAGACCAGCTACAGATCGGAGCCTTGGTAAGCCATTACCTTACCAACTAGCTAATCTGACGCGGGCTCATCCAATGGCGATAAATCTTTCCCCCGAGGGGCTTATACGGTATTAGCACAAGTTTCCCTGCGTTATTCCGTACCATTGGGTAGATTCCCACGCGTTACTCACCCGTCTGCCACTTTCCACTATTCCGAAGAAAAGCTTCTCGTTCGACTTGCATGTGTTAGGCCTGCCGCCAGCGTTCGTTCTGAGCCAGGATCAAACTCTCAACTTGAGTTTGTAACCTGATTCCTTGTTTGCTCCGGCGAACCGGAACAGAACAAGCGCTCGACTGCGTTTAAAATTGACGAGTCCCAATCACCGGTCATGTTGCCATGACCATTGCGATTGGCTCTATAAAAACACAGGCATGCAATCAGGCTCCTATTTGTTCATCTTTCGATGAACCGCCAGAGCCCGCCGCCTGCGTTTCTCTTTCTAAAAATCAACAATGTCAAAGAGCCCGGCGATCATGAACTGACCCTGTGCCGTCCGGCAAACCACCAGGGTGATCAGCCGACAAAAAGTTCCGCATCCGATTTTGCCGGAAGCGAACTTTCATCATTTCCCATCAAAGGAACTTTGTCAAGGACAACGGTTAAGGCGTTGGTTTTGCCCGGGCCGCGTCTTGGTGTGGCGGGTTATATCTCCGGTAAGTGGGGACGTCAAGCAAGATTCTCGATGTTTTCGATTTTTTTCAAAAACCCAGGAAATCCGGCCCTCATTGGCGCGATTTTCGCCGATCCCGGCACAGCAGGCCGGAAGTTTGGGCAAAAAATTCTCTTTTCTTCGGCATTTTGTACGCGGCAAGCGCAAGCGCGCCCTCCTGCAGCCCCTCTCCGGGTGGCCTGATCAGGGTTAATGGCCATTAACTCTGTCGAAACCAATCGCCACTATCGTTCTGCACATCGCGCCCGATGGCGATCCGGGGGAGCCCTGCCCCCTCATCCAAAGGGTCAAGGCGGGCTTGGTTGACTTTATATATAAAGGAAGCCATTCTGCGAAACGAAAATAGACTGGGCAGATGCGCCATATGGCGATCATCAGATTCGACGGCCATGGCAGGAAAATTGGCCGCGCCAGACAGACATCTCACGGGGGCAAACCGGGGAATGCAGTTTCAAATGAAAGATTTCTCTCTGTCCGGGTTTGCTGATTCGGATCACGCGACCCTGCTGCCGGTCCATGAGGCGGCAAGCATGTCCGCCGGCGGCAAGCGCAACTGGATGGTCGCCGCCAGCCTCGCGGCCATCGGTGGCTTTGTGGTGATCGGCGGCACGATGTGGCTGATCGGCTCCGGTGGCAAACCGCGCCTGGAGACCCGGGCGATCTCTCCCAGCGTGACTGTATCCCAGACCCTGAACACAGCCGTGAGGCCTAAGGCGCTCAACGCCAATCTGCGCTCGATGACCGCCAGCAAGTCCGACCGCATGCCCACGGCCGCCGGGCCGGCCCTCGCCGCCAGGATGGCCACCACCGTCATCGCCAAGACCCATATGCCGGAAGATGAGGGCACCGCCGGTCTGGCTGCGGCCGCGCCCAAGACCACCGATCTGGCCAAGACCGAAGCGACTGAAGAGCCCGCGGCCCAACCCGCCGCCGCGCCGTCCGCCGCCATTTCCCCGGAGCCGGAGCTGAAAACCGCTGCGGTGGCTGAAGCCGGAACAACGGACCAGCCCGAGGAAATCGTCATCTCGATCGAGAAGGGCGACACCATTTTCGGCGTGCTGACCCGCAGCGGCATCGACAAGAGCGAAGCCTATGAGATTTCCAGCCGCCTGACCAAAGTGTTCGATGTGTCCGATCTCCGGCAGGGCCACGCGCTCAGAATGACCATGGCCGCCCCCGGCGCCGGCGGCGCCCTGCGCCCCGAACGCCTGGTGCTGGATGCCGGCAAGACCATGCAGGTCGAACTGAAGCTGACCGAAAGCGGCGCCTATGAAATCGTGCGCAAGGGTCCTGCCCCCGCCGCCACCGCCGCCCGCAAGACCGTGCCGGTCCGCAGCCGCAAAAAGGCCACCGCCGCGGCGACCACCACCGCGTATCAGCGCACCCGCTCCAAGATCCAGTCCTCCTTCTATACCAGCGCCGTCAATCAGAACGTTCCGCGCCGGATCATCAACAAAATGTCCAGCGTCCTCGCTTATGGCGTCGATTTCCAGCGCGAGATCAGCCGCGGCGACGTCTATGAGGTCTTTTATGCCAATGAGGGCAGGGACGAAGGTGTGCTCTATAGCGAGCTGAACGCCAGGGGCAAGAAACACGCCTATTACCGCTTCAAAACCAAGTCCGGCGACACCGGCTATTATGATGTCAAAGGCAATAGCGCCCGCAAATCTCTGATGCGCACCCCGATTCACGGTGCCCGCATCACCTCCGGTTTCGGGCGCCGCCGCCATCCGATCCTGAAATATAACAAGATGCATACCGGCATCGATTTCGGCGCCCCGCGCGGCACTCCGATCTATGCCGCCGCCGACGGCCAGGTGGCCAAGGCGGGCTGGGCCGGCGGCTATGGCAAATATGTCCGCATCAGCCACAGCCGTAAACTCGCCACCGCCTATGGCCATATGAGCCGCATCGCCCGCGGCATCCGCCCGGGCAAGAAGGTCAGCCAGGGCCAGATCATCGGCTATGTCGGCTCCACCGGCCGCTCGACCGGGCCGCATCTGCATTATGAAATCCGCGTCTCCGGACGGGCCGTCAACCCACTGCGCTATAAGGGGGCCAGCAAGACCGCGAAGCTCTCCGGCCGGCAACTGGCCGCCTTCAGGAAGGAAATGGCCCGCATCGACCGGCTGCGCAGCAAGACCGCCGTCTCCACCTATGTCGCCGAGGCCGGCCGCTGACACTCCCGGCTCTGGCGCCGCCCCTGCGGCTGCGATAGACTCGGCCCATGGCTGAGCATGCACCCCGTTACCGATCCTTTCGAATCACCTTTCTGCTCATAACGGTTTTTGGCGGCCTCACCGCCCTTGCGGTCGGCCTGGTGCTGGTACTCTCCGCCTGGTCCGGCCTGTCCAGCACCCGCAGCCTCATGCGCGAACAGGCGCTGCTGACTTTGGATTCGTTCACCCACAGCATCCGCCAGCATCTCGCCCCGGCCAGCAACCTGATTGAATATCTGCGCAATCAGGTCGAGAGGGGCAATCTGGATCTCGATGACCGTGAAGCGCTCACGCTCAGCCTGGGCGGCATGCTGGCCGCAGCGCCGCATCTGTCCGGCCTCATCATCTGGAAGCCCGATCATCGGGGCCTGCGGGTCGGCCTGGACAAAGCGGGCAATACGGTGTTCGAGCGCATCGACAACCGGCGCAACGAACAGTTCAGGAACTTCGTGGAAAAGCTGCCTCTGACCAGGGGCATTGTCTGGGGCCCGCCGCTTCGCGCCGCCGGCAACACCTATCTCTATGCCTATTCGGCCCTCATGCGGGAGGGAAAGCTTCTCGGGGTGGCGACCGCCTCGATTTCCAGCACCGGTCTGTCGTCCTACCTCGATCAGCTCAATACCGAATACCAGCTCACCCCCTTCGTGATCTATGGCCGCGACCACATCCTGGCCCATCCCTTTCTGCTCACCGCCCGGTCCAGAAAGCTCTTTGACGGCACATCCCCCCTGCTGAAGCTGTCGCAGCTCGAGGATCAGACCCTCAGCCGCATGGTGAAGGCCCCCCGGGTCAATCAGGGCCACGACCGTTTTGACGTGCACAACATTTCACAGGGCGGCGGCGCCTCCCTCGTCATTTCCCGCGTCACCCATGACTATGGGGCCGTGCCGTGGCGAATCGGCATTTACGGCCCCAGACAGCTCATTGCGGCCGAGATGAGCAAATTGAGGCACTCCCTGCTTATCGGCCTCTTCCTGCTGGTGCTGGCGGTCCTTCTGGCGGTGCTGCTGGCCCGGCGCATCGCCGCACCGATCAAGGCTTTCGCCAAAGCCGCCACCGGCATCGGCCATATGGATCTGGAGCGCATCCCGCCATTGCCGTCCTCGCATATCCGCGAGCTCAATGACCAGGCCAGCGCCTTCAACCAGATGCTGGCCGGTCTGAAGCAGTTCGAGACCTATATTCCCAAACGGCTGGTCGAACGCATCATTTCCGAAGGCGGCGACAGGGCGGCGCGCTCAAAATCGGCCGAGCTGACCATCATGTTCACCGATATTTTCGGCTTCACCACCCTTTCTGAAAAGCTGCCTCCCGCCGAAACGGCGGCCATGCTGAACGCCCATTTCGAGCTGATCAATCAATGCATCGAGCAAAGCGGCGGCACGCTCGACAAATATATCGGCGATGCCGCCATGGCCTTCTGGGGCGCCCCCGAACAGATGGCGGATCACGCAAGGCGCGCCGCCCTCACCGCGCTCGATATCGCCGAGCAACTGGCCCGTATGCCGCAGAGCCCGGCCTGGCCCGAATTGCGGGTCAAGATCGCCCTGCATACCGGTCCGGTCATTGTCGGCAATATCGGCGCCCGCACCCGCACCAATTACACCATCATCGGCGACAGCGTGAATATCTGCAGCCGCATCGAGGGGCTGAGCAACCGCTTCGACGATGGCGGCCCGGCGGTGATCCTGATGAGCGATGACACCGCCCGGCGCATCGGCGAGGGATTCGCGATGCACCCGGTCGGCGAGTTCCATCTCAAGGGCCGCGACGGGCCGGTGCGGCTGTGGCGCCTGACAGGCCGCGCCGGCGAAAGCTGAAACGAAAAAGACGCGGGGGGACACCCATTGGGAGCCCCCCCGCGCTTTTCTTAAAGCCGGCCACGCACCGAAAGGCGGCGGCGATCAGGCCGTGTCCCGCACCGATTTGCCGTTCAGCAGCAAGCCCTCGGCCCCGGCCGAGACCACCACCTCCTGCCCGTCGCGCACTTCGCCCGACAGCAGCAATTCGGCCAGCGGATCCTGCACATAGCGCTGGATCACCCGCTTCAGCGGCCGGGCGCCGAAGGCCGGATCATAACCCTTGTCGGAAATCCATGCCCGCGCCGGTTCGTCCAGCCGCAGCACGATATTGCGCTCATCCAGCAGCGCCTGCAGGCGTTTGATCTGGATATCGGTGATCGCCGCCATATGCTCGCGCCGCAATCTGTGGAACAGGATGGTCTCGTCGATCCGGTTGAGGAATTCGGGCCGGAAATGCATCCGAACCATCTCCATCACCTGATCAACCACCGCATCGCTGTCCTCGCCCTCGGCCTGGTTGACCAGATATTCCGCGCCCAGATTCGAGGTCATGATGATAAGCGTGTTGCGGAAATCCACCGTGCGCCCCTGCCCGTCGGTCAGCCGGCCGTCATCCAGCACCTGCAGCAGCACATTGAACACATCCGCATGGGCCTTTTCGATCTCGTCGAACAGCACCACCTGATAGGGCCGCCGCCGCACCGCTTCGGTCAGCGAACCGCCCTCCTCATAGCCCACATAGCCGGGCGGGGCGCCGATCAGCCGGGCCACGGAATGTTTTTCCATATATTCCGACATATCCATGCGCACGATCGCCTGCTCATCGTCGAACAGGAACGCCGCCAGAGCCTTGGTGAGCTCGGTCTTGCCGACACCGGTCGGACCCAGGAACATGAATGAGCCGATCGGCCGATTCGGATCCTGCAGGCCGGCCCGGGCCCGGCGCACAGCCGTGGACACAGCTTTGACCGCCTCTTCCTGACCGACCACGCGCTTTGCCAGATTCTGCTCCATCCGCAGCAGCTTCTCGCGCTCGCCTTCCAGCATCTTGTCGACCGGAATCCCGGTCCAGCGCGCCACCACCTGGGCCACATGCTCGTCCCGCACCGCCTCATCGACCATCGGATTGCTGTCATCCTCGGTCTCGGCCGCCGCGATGCGCCGTTCCAGATCCGGAATCACCCCATAGGAAAGCTCGCCCGCCTTGGCCAGATTGCCCGAGCGCTGCGCCTGTTCCAGCTCGATGCGCGCCTGCTCAAGCTGTTCCTTCAGCTCGCGCGCCCCGGCCAGCTTGTCCTTTTCGGCCGTCCAGCGCGCGGTCAGCGCCGTCGATTCCTCTTCCAGCGAGGCCAGTTGGCCGGTCAGCTTGTCCAGCCGCTCCTTCGAGGCCTCATCGTCCTCCTTCTTCAGCGCCTCGCTCTCGATTTTGAGCTGGATGATGCGCCGGTCGAGCTCGTCCAGTTCCTCGGGCTTCGAATCCACCTGCATGCGCAGCCGGCTGGCCGCCTCGTCCACCAGATCGATCGCCTTGTCCGGTAAGAACCGGTCGGTGATATAGCGGTTCGACAAGGTCGCGGCCGCCACGATGGCGGCGTCCGTCACCCGCACCCCGTGATGCAACTCGTATTTCTCCTTCAGCCCGCGCAGGATCGAGATGGTGTCCTCCACGGTGGGTTCGGACACAAACACCGGCTGAAAGCGCCGCGCCAGCGCCGCGTCCTTTTCCACATGCTTGCGGAACTCATCGAGCGTGGTCGCGCCGATACAGTGCAATTCGCCCCGCGCCAGTGCCGGTTTCAGCAGATTGGAGGCATCCATCGCCCCTTCCGATTTACCGGCCCCCACCAGGGTGTGCATCTCATCGATAAACAGCAGAATTTCGCCTTCGGCGGCGATAACCTCGTTCAGCACCGCTTTCAGCCGTTCCTCGAAC